>JAJYGE010000148.1 GCA_021785155.1 Planctomycetota bacterium | reverse complement strand
AAATGGCGGTGCCCCGGCCATAGCCAGACCCGCTGCCATCATTACCGTACCGATCCATGGCGACCTGCTTAACACGCCGCGCACTTCGCTGATGCGCAGTTTTCCCACCAGCAGGAACATGATCCCTGCAGCGTAAAATACCAGAGGTTTGGTCACGCTGTGGCTGATGATCTGCCATATTGCCGCATGACGGGCAGCGCTCGACGCCATCGCGCCGGCGGTCAAAATGATGCCCGCATTCTCAATGGTGGAGTATGCAAACAAGCGTTTGTATTCGTGCGTTTGCAAAATCAGCAACGCCGCTCCGCCGGCGGATACCAATCCGAACAGTATAAGCCACTGATCCGCCCGCGATCCAGGTGCCAGATGAACCGCCGCCGCAATACGCAGCAGCACATAAGGAATCGCCGCACTTTCCAAAATCGACAGCATGGCACAAATTGGAAATGGTGCCCGGCTATATGTATCCGGAAGCCACGCATGAAAAGGAATCAGTGCCGCCTTGGTTCCAAAGCCGATTAAAATCAGCAGAAATGCGATATTCAAAATCGCCGGTGATAGTTTTGGGGCCGAAGCCCGCAATTGCCCCCATGTGAATATCGTGAATCCGGCCCGGCTTTGCGCCCAATACAGCAGCAGGATTCCCAGAATGGCAATCGCCGCACCCAAAATCGTCAGCAACGCATATTTCCATCCGGCTTCCAACGCGGCAGGCGTGCGCTCAAAGCTCACCAGAAAAACTGAAAATAGTGTTGTCAACGTCAACGCCAGCCATACCAGTGCAATTTCCCGCAGCAGCGGCACGGCATACAGGGCGATCAGGAACAAGTTAAACCAGATAAAATAACGGCGTTTCCGACCCGCCGGGGCGCCGTGCTGCGCCAGAAAACCAATCGAAAATATCAGGGCGGTCAAGGCACCCAGGGTTTCCAGCAGCAGGATCAACGCACCGAAGGCGTTGGCCCCCAGCCAGTGCGGAATCGCAATCACTGGCGCTCCATCAGCGGCATGGGCCGCCAGCACTGCCGCAATGATCACATTGACTAACGCCGCAAAGGCCGAAATCCAGCCTGCTAAAACAAGCGGCGTACCGCTGGCGGTAACCACCAGCGCCAAGAGGGGCATGATGAAAGTCAGCCAAATAAGCACGCCTGTCAATCCTCCATGAGTTCAGATAAAGTACCAACTTCAGTGCTACCGGAAAGCCGATGTATCTGCGTGCTTAGTACCCCCAGTGTTAAAACCACCATCAACACATCGAACGTACCAGCCAGTTCCCCGATCAAGGGAAAATTTGGCGCAATGGCAATACCCGCAAAAAACGCCCCATTTTCAATGGCCAGCAAACTTAACATCTGCGGCAATGCCTCCCGCCGCACCGTGATCGTATAAATAGCAATCAGCACGGCCGCAAATCCGATTGGCAGGTTTGCATGAACCGCCGGGGTTGTCTCGGACAGCATGGGGCCGACCAGATAATAGGCTAGTACGGTCAGTGCCAGGGCAATCAGCAGCGACATCGGCACGTTAATAACCTGTTGCAATTCCCGCCGGGCAATCATGGCCTGCCGCGCGGTTCGCCGTAGCAGAAAGGGAATCAGCAAGACCTTGGCTATTATCGCAACTGCCGCCACAATCCATAAATCCGTGCTGTGATAGTCAATTCCCAGCAGTACGGCGGATGCCGCCAGCAGCAAAGATTGCATCACATAAATGCGGAGACAACCCATCACCTGCGATGCGGCGATAAGCCCGAAACTGCACAGCAGAAAAAATCCCGCCGTTAACAGAACCAGTTGGTTGATCCATGCAATTTTATCCGGAGTCATCGCCGCACCTTATCCCGATCAAGTGGTCATCATCCGCGTCAGCACCGCCGCCACCGCCACCACAAACGCCAACCCCAAAAACGCGGTGATCCGGAAAAGCCGCAACTTTGCCAGCGAACTTTCCACGATCACAATCAACCCCACCGCAATGAGAATTTTGATAAATATCAGCGGAATCGCCAATAGCACATCGCCTAGAGTCGTCCCGGACGCCAGGCCCCAAGGCGCAATAAGAACATTGAGAAAAATGCACAAAAGTACGAAAAACTTCATGCTGCCCGCCCATTTCATCAAGGCGGCACCGGATCCGGAATATTCCAATGATTTGGATTCGTCAATCATCGCCAGTTCAAAATGGCCCGAGGGATTATCCACCGGAATTTTCCCGGTCTCCGCCAAGATCAGCATAAAAAATGCTACTGCCACGAGAATATGCGCCGGATTAAAGAAATTGGATTCCGGATGCACCCATTTCTGTTGCACGATATACGGAATTGTGGAATTGGCCACAAAACAGACGGTGAAAAATACCACCATAAACACCGGTTCCGCCAGAAATCCCACCATACGCGTGCGGCTGGCCCCCATGGCACCGTAAGGGTTGGCAGTATCCACGGCGGCAATGGTGGCGAAAAAACCGCCCAGAGCCAGAACAAAGCCGCCGCCGATCATATCCCCCATAAACGCAAAAAAGAGCGGGTAGCTGGTGAGCACGGGAATCAACATCGTCACCAGAATCGGTGCCGCGAAGCAGACATAAGGTGTCGCCCGAAAAATCCAGGTACTTTCACTGGAAAGTATCTGGTCTTTATGAAATAGTTTCCATATATCCCGATAGGTCTGAAAAATACTGGGGCCTTTTTTACTGCCCACCCGTTCCTTGAGCCGATTCAAAATACCCACCACCAGGGGTGACAAAAACATCACCACCGCCACCTGAACCAGATTGAACAATATCATCCGTGCCATATTCCCCTTATCCTACCTTATCTGCCAGTAGTTGCCGGAACTTTGAAGGGATTTTTAAATATAGCCTTCGATCCCAACTCCAGTTCAATCTCCAAAAGGCGGTTATATTTGGCCACCCTTTCGCTGCGACAGGGAGCGCCGGTTTTAATTTGGCCGCCGCCCATGGCCACGGCGAAGTCCGCAATAAACGCGTCCTCCGTTTCACCCGATCGGTGGGATATAACAAAATTCCAGCCCGCTTTACGGCATAACGCAATCGCTTCAATGGTCTGCGATACTGTGCCGATCTGATTGAGCTTAATGAGTACCGCATTGCTGGCTTTGGTGTCAATACCGCGCTGAATAAATTTAGTGTTGGTAACATAAATGTCATCGCCGACAATCTGGATTTTCGCTCCCAGCGACGCGGTGTGCGCCGCAAAGCCTTTCCAGTCCATTTCCGCCAGGCCGTCCTCAATCGAAACCAGCGGGTATTTTTTGGTCCACAACTCGTAAAGCTGGCACATTTCCTCGGCGGTGCGCCGGCCCTGGCCGGAACGGTTCAAATCATACTCCCCCTTGACATAAAATGAACTGGCCGCCGGATCAATGGCGATGGCCACATCCGTCCCCGGCTCATACCCGGCTTGCGTGATCGCCTCCACGAGCAATTCGCATGCCTCCTCGTTGCTTATAAGATTCGGGGCAAAGCCGCCCTCATCGCCCACCGCCGTGCCATACCCCCGATTACGCAGAATACCCGCCAGTGAATGATAGGTTTCCGCACCATAGCGTAACGCCTCGGCGAAGTTCGGTGCCCCGAGTGGAACAATCATATATTCCTGAAAATCAACGCTGTTGGCCGCATGTTTACCGCCATTGAGCACATTCATCATCGGCACCGGCAGGACGCGGGCGTTTTGCCCACCGAGATAGTGGTAGAGCGATTGTCCTGATTCTGTCGCCGCCGCCCGTGCAACCGCCATCGAAACACCCAGAATCGCATTGGCACCGAGCTTGCTATAGTTGTCGGTTCCATCGAGTTCGCGCAGCATCTGGTCTAGCTTGGCCTGATCGTGTGCGTCCAGGCCCGCAATTTTAGAAGATATGTTGGCATTCACATTTTCCGCCGCGATCAAAACCCCTTTGCCGCCATAGCGATGGGCATCGCCATCACGTAATTCGACCGCTTCGTTTTCCCCGGTTGAGGCTCCCGATGGCACGCACGCAGCTCCCG
>JAJYGE010000032.1 GCA_021785155.1 Planctomycetota bacterium | reverse complement strand
TACCTCCGGTGATCTGTCCACCGGAATAAACCTTGCCCGCTACCATACGCCGATGTTGGCACAGTCCTATCGCGTTATGGCGGCGATATGGCATGAGCAGCAGACCCGCTTTTATATTTTGCGGGACGTCGAGGTGCCGCTTCAGAAATACGGCCCCTCGGCACTGAGCCGGAAAAAATCAGCGCTGGTGCGGGCGCTCTATCATCATTTATTTCATCACGTGGATGCGCAATCTTACGCCGCAGCACGACCGCAAGCACATCGTTACGAATTGATTCCAATGGGCAATTAAGCGAAGTTATGAATACAGAAAACAATATAGAAGGACTTCAAATGATGTTTGCTGATGGTCGGTGCTTTATGCTATCGAATGGGTCGCCCATCCCCGCGCGTCGGGGTTCCGGCAGGTCGTGTTCCGTCGGTTCATTGCTGCGAGTACGGAAGTATTTCCCAGCCACTGGGCGTTTGGCCGTGTTGGCTGGTGCGACGCTTATGCTGCTCGGCACGACCGTGTGTACCAACGCCGCCAATGTGCCCAAAAGTGTATTGCCCAATCCGGGCTTGACCAATCCACGCATGAACTTCAATCTTGGAACGCGGATTAAGGGTGTGGACTTGCCCGGAAATTCTCCCTATTTACCGGCCATTCCCGGCCCGCTTTCCGGATGGACTGTTACCATGTGGCATCGCCGGGAGGTACTCAATGCGCGGGAGCTGGTCAGAAACGACCGGAAACTGCGGGACCCCCGATTGGGCGTTCCCGCATACGCCTTTACCACACCGAATCATAAAAGCCACCTGGCCATCTACCGTGATCACAAGACCCATCGGTGGGTATATGAGCTGTTTGAAAAAAATGGTCCCCTTTTGCCCAACGGTGGGGCCAACCTGTTCCTCTCGGCCAAACCGATTGGTGGCGGCATTACCATGAATCACCACCTGGTTTACAACTTATGGGCCAAGATCGCCCAAGCCCGAATTCGCTACTACAACGCCACCGCCGAAAAAAGTGGAGCGGTACTGGCGCAGGTGTTCTCGGGATTTATTCTGACCTATCACAGTCGAAATCCAAAACGGAACATCACGCTGTTTATGCAGATTCACTTTGCCGATAGTCGCCGTGACATGCGGAACAAAAGAGGAATTACCTACACGGATTGCATAGGCGGAGGGCACCCCAGCGCCGTGATTGTGAGTTTTGTGCCTCCAGGCGGATATCCGTTTCCGTTCCGGGCGAGTCGGGGACCGTTGCGCCATCTGCACTATCGTCTTAATGGTTTTCTGCGGCAAGCTCTGACCTGTCCCCTGCCCTATCGCCAAGCCGATGGCACAATCGGCCGGTTCACGTTTTCGCCACGCGCAAAAGATCAGAAAAATTGGACGCTAAGATCCATGACCGTGGGCCTGGAAACTCAAAATCGTGATTTCCGCCCCGGTGTAACGAACCATCGTCAGCAGGGATCGGTGTCCGTGGCATTGCAAGTGGCGAATTTGAGCATAACGACGGCTAAGTAGGAACGCAAAATGGATGCAGCCGCCAGGATGGCACTTAATCCATGCTCATTGCGTGGTTTACAACACTTGGCAGGGTTGTAATCATTCTGCGTTCCTACTTAGTGCCCTGTTCCACCCGTAATTACGGACGGAACAGTGCACTAGCAGGAGATAGTATTGCGGTTTGCGGCAGTATGGCTTACGCTATGTCGCAAGCCGCAACGGACGAATAAGCGGTGAACGGTTGTAAGCGGCACCATGGTCGCTGGATAAGTAAGATCCATTATTTCAGTTCAGGAATAAGGAATTTCAAATGCGCGTAGCTCGATATGTCACCTTGGCGCTGGTGAGTTTGGTTATGGCATTACCGGTGCCGGGAATGCTATCTACGGCCATGGGAGCGGAGCCGGTGCCTGCCGCCCCCAAGGCAGTCCGCGGATTGCCTTCCGAACAGGGTGTGCCCAGGGGGCGGATATTCTCTTTTCAAATGAACCATTCAAAGATTTACCCCGGCACGACGCGAAAGATCACGGTGTATGTGCCGGCCGAATATAACGCCAGGAAGCCCGCCTGCGTGATGGTGGAACTTGATGCGTTGATTTTGAATCTGAAGCGATATGATCCGATCAGCTACCGGACCTTTGACAATCTTATTTATAAGAAACAAATGCCGGTAACCATTGCCATCGGCGTAAGTCCGGGCGCGGTGGCTTCCATCGGACCTCCAGGCAACAATCCGCGGTTTAATCGCAGTTGCGAGGGCGATTCCATGAACGGCAATTTCGGACGATTTCTTATCGACGAAGTGCTGCCGGCCGTGGAGAAACATCGCACGCCCGGGGGGTTGCCCATACGCCTGACCAATAATCCCAATGATCGCGCAATCTGTGGTGAAAGCACGGGTGCCATTGGGGCCTTCACCGTGGCGTGGCATCATCCCAACGCCTTCCGGCGGGTATTTTCAATTGTGGGAACCTATGTGGATATGCGGGGTGGTGAACGCTATCCGACGCTGATTCGTAAGACGATGCCAAAACCACTGCGGGTTTTTATCACCGACAATAATCATGACGTACAGGGATCGGTTGGCGATTGGTGGCTGGCCAACCACAGGATGTATCAGGCCCTGAAGTATTCCGGTTACGCGGTGCGTCGCTTTTGGGGTGTCGGTGGCCATAGTGCCACGCCGGCGGATACCATTTTGCCCCACGTTCTACGTTGGCTATGGAAAGATTGGAAAAAGCCGATCCAGGCCGGCTCATCCCAAAACTGGGTGTTACAAAGTGTGCTGGCACCCCATCCGGTATGGCGTGTTGTGGCCAGTGGTTTTTCATCCTCGGGCAGCATGGCGGTGGATCCGAAAGGCCACGTATTCCTGGCGGAGGCGAAAAATGGAGACATTTATCGCCTCCATGATCACGCAGCCGCCACTGTCTTTGCTCAAGGATTGCCACCAGAAAAAATCGGGATTGCTTTTGGCCCGAAAGGGCATTTGTATGCCGTGGAATCACAAACCGGTCGGGTTGTGGTTTTCAATTCCCATGGCGTGGCACGGACGATTGCCCATGGCATTGACGCATCGCAATTGGTCATCAACCATACCGATGATATGTATGCCGCCGGCAGCCGCGGCACTGGTCGGCATTCCGGTACGATCTGGCGCATCCAGCCTGATGGCCAAGCAACAGTTGTAGCCGGCGGATTACGACGATTGACGGGATTGGCCTTCACCCCGGATGGCCATTGGCTGTGTGCGGCGTGGCTCCATAACCATTTCGGCTACAGTTTTCAGGTTTTACCCAATGGTACGTTGCGTTATGGTCAGAACTTTTATTACTTTGAACGGCCCTATACATCGTCCGGCAGCCGAACCGGCGAACTATGTATGGATCGCCAGGGCTGGCTCTATGCCGCCACCGTCATGGGCGTTGAAATTTTGGATCGCAATGGGCGAACCCAGGGAATAGTACCCGTGCCGGGTGAAACGGCGGTGACCGCGGTAACCTTCGGTGGCCAGAGCTTTCATACGTTATACGCGCTTAGCCGGGGCAAGATATACGCGATGACCATGAAAAATCAGGGAGCGCCATGTTGGCTCCCTCCGATCACACTGCCGCCGTGGGCACCATGGTGAGGAATCGCTGAATTTTAAGGGCCGTTTATCCATTTTGAAAACAGGTGAATATGCGTTTTTCTTTCCGTCAATTTTGCCGCCGAGTGCGGAATCGCCGGGTACCGCCTGGCCTTGATCGCATGCGCGGAACGTTCCTCATACTTTCAAGTGTGGTCGCCGTTCTGACTGCGGGTTATGTGGCCGCAGCCGGTTCAGTGGCCCGGCCATGGGCGGATCGACCGCCTACGTTGGACCCTTCCTATGGCCTTCCGATACCGGCGGCGGCAGCGGCGGCTCGGAAAGGCGTTGGCCCTCCGTCCTGGATATGGGCCGCCCAAACCCGCAACAACCAGATCATTTATCTGCGGCGATCATTCACACTGACCACCGTTCCGCGCCGGGCCTTGCTCTACGCCACC
>JAJYGE010000534.1 GCA_021785155.1 Planctomycetota bacterium | reverse complement strand
TCCGCGGGGGTTTGGGCAACGCTTATCCATCAGGAAGGCTTGGGTGCAGGAGAAGGGGTACCGCTGGGGGTTGCCTCATCTTGCGACAGTCCCGGCGCGCCGAGGCTCTACTGTTCACCTGTTCTACTCACACCTGCTCTAATCGGGCCGCGGCCCGATTCGCTCTACTGCTCACCTCTCTACTGTTTTCTGCTCCGTGGCGGCGGCCGCCGCCGCGTTGATGTTCGCCCGCTGTCTGAATCCGGGTATGATGAAGGCGCAAAAAGGCTGGTTTGCTTCGGACGTTGCGGTGATGGTTTGGAAATACGCGATTCTGGTTGTGACGCTGTTGTTGCTGACAGGTTGTGGGTTTCTGTCGCTGGGGCAACCCAATTTGGCCAGTCACGATCCCGCTTTGAAGATTCCCGCCATCAAAGCCGCCGCCCGCCATCATGATCAGGCCGCCGTTCCGGTTTTGATCCAAGCCTTGTCCAGCTCGGACTCGGCCATCCGTTTTTACGCTATCTATGCGTTGGGACAAATTACCGGGCATGAATTCGGATATGTTTATTATGCGCCCCAACACCAGCGCGACAAGGCCATTACCCGGTGGAAAAAATGGTTCCACGCGTCGCATGGCGGTGGTATTCATCCGCCCGCCGCGGTCTGCTTTCCCGCATCGTCCACCGTACTGATGAACGGAAGTGCCACATGATTTTTTTGAAAAAACCGGTGCGAAAAGCTTCCCTTGGAACCGTGGAGGATCTTGGTGGCGGGCGAATTTTTTATCGCCTGAATGCCGGTATGACCTTTGATCTTATACCGCTTTTACGGACGGAACTGCTGGAAGTGGTGGATCATTTTAAGCCCCGGAAAATGATTTTCGAGCTGGGGCAGCTTAATCGCTTCGGCGGCGCGGGCCTGGCGATACTGGTGGAAATCCTGCGCCGTCTTCCGCCTGAGGCCCAACTTTATTTGGCCCATCTGCACAAAGAGGTGCGTGGTGTTATTGAGATCGGTCATCTGGATGATATGGTCGTCATGGTCGATGATATGCCCGCGCCGGAGGCGGCGAAACTGCTGGCCGGATCGTCGTGCCCGGTTCCCAGGGATTGTCCGGGTTGCCCCGCACCTGCGCGTGAACATCAGGGAGTCCAAAATTTCGGAGGTGCCGATGCGCGCGGCCATTGAATTCTTCGGCGATTTTTTCTACCTGTTGCTCGATACCTTGCGTGCGATTGTCCCGGCGTTATCAACGGGCCGCGGAAAATTCCTGGCCTGGCGGAATCTATGGATACAGATGAACCGTATTGGCGTGGAAAGTATTCCCATTGTCTGTCTGGTCATGTTCTGTATCGGTGCCATTCTGGCCATGCAGATGGCACCGGAACTGGCCAAATTCGGTATTGTTCCGGTAACGGCGGATGTTGTGGCCCTGGCGACATTCCGGGAAATGGGGCCGCTGGTTTCCGCGGTGGTGATGACGGGCTTTGGTGGCGCGGCGATAGCGGCGGAAATCGGCACGATGGTGGTGGGAGAGGAAATTGAAGCCATGGAAGCCATGGCCATTGATCCGATCCGCTTCCTGGTCGTGCCACGGGTGCTGGCGGGGATGATCATGATGGTATGTCTGACCGTGGTGGGTGACCTGGCGGCGATGTTTGGTGGATTGGTGGCGTCGGCGTTGCTGTTGCACCTCGGTTCCATGCAGTACATTCATCATGCGTTGGCTATTCTGAAGGTCGGCGATTTTCTGACCGGACTGGTGAAGGCGGCCGTCTTTGGTGTGCTGATTACCGCCATCGCCTGCTTTCTGGGATTAAAAGTGCGCGGTGGAGCGGAAGGCGTGGGGCTTAATACCAGTAAGACGGTGGTATTTACCATCGTCTCGTTGATCGTGGTGGATTTGATTTTTACGTCGGTATTCTTTTATCTGGGCGTGTAATGCCGGAACCATTGATCCAACTTCAGGGTATCACCAAGCGCTTTGGCGACCGGATGATTTATCATGAATTAAGTCTGGATATTTTCCCGGGAGAAACGCTGGTGATTATGGGCGGTTCGGGTTCCGGAAAATCCACGCTCCTGCGCGTGCTCATGGGCCATCTGAAAATAGATGCCGGGCGTGTGCTGATTCGCGGGCGGTTGCTGGACGAAATGGATCGCGGTGAACTTGATGCGTGGAGAAAATCCGTCGGCGTGCTGTTTCAAAGCGGCGCACTGTTTAATTCCATGACGCTGCGGGAAAATCTGGCCCTGCCGGTGCGGGAACACACCGACCTGGACGGTGAAACCATTGATCTGATGGCGCAAATTTATCTGCAATTGGTCGGCCTGCGGGAACATATCGATAAAATGCCCGCGGAGCTTTCCGGCGGTATGAAGAAACGCGGCGGTCTGGCCCGCGCACTGATGATGCAGCCGCGCATTTTGTTTTATGATGAACCCACCGCCGGCCTGGATCCCATCAGTACGGCGCAAATTGACCAGTTGATTATGAACTTAAAAGAGAAAATGGGCACCACCAGTGTAGTCGTGACGCATGACATGTCATCCGCCTTTAAGATCGCGGATCGCCTGGCATTATTATTTGACGGAAAATTCGTTGCCGTTGGATCCGTTGATGAATTCCGCGCCACCACCAACCCGCTGATCAGGCAATTTGTGGATGGCCGCTTGGAAGGACCGCTGATAAATCCATCTGACCAATGCAGTTACAAGGCTGAACTGTTGGGACGTAAGATAAACGAGGTGCCGCATGGCCAAAAAACAACGTGACGCCTTCCGCGCCGGCGTGTTTATGCTTTTAAGCATTATGCTGATTCTGGTGATGGTTGTGGCCATTAAAGGCTTCGCCCGTGTATTTGAACCCGTGCAGGTGCGGGCGGCCCGCTTCTCGTTGCGCGACGATCTCGGCGGATTGCAGGTGGGAGATAATTTGCGCGTGGCGGGCTTTACTGTGGGAGAAATTCAATCCATCAGTCTGGTTACCAATGTGAAAAAGCCATTTGTCCGCGTCACATTCACGATGCCCAAAAAATATACTCTGCGTACCGGTGCACAATTGGTTATCGGCGGCACCATCACCGGCACAAGTTGGTTGAATTTTGAAAGCCTCGGTTCGGGTGCGCCGCTGAAACCCGATTATGTTTTAACTGGCCATCCCAGCGGCATCAGCCATGCCCTGGCAACCGTCGCGTCACTGGCTCCGCAAATTAAAGCCATGGTCACGCAAGTCCGCACCACCACGGTGCCGCTTATCAATGCGGATTTAACCAGGCTTGGCACCACCGAAGATTCCATTCATACCGCGGCCACCAGTGCTGCCGGTGTGCTGAATTCTGTGCATGATGAAATTCCGCCGGTCGTGGCCAGATACAATCGTGCCGCGGATAAAACCGCGTATGCCATGGATCAGGCCGGCAAACTCCTTCATTCGGGGCGCACGGGGGCCGTTGTCAATCTCAATGCCGCGACGGCTGAGATCAAGAAAGCCATCCCCGCATTGCTGGCCGAGGCCCAATCCGATCTTGATGATGTTCACGCCACCTTCGCCAACAGCACCGCCCTGACCGCCCGGGCCAGAACACTTCTGGCCACCAATCAGGATCGCGTGAACAGTATCATCCGCGCGTTGCGCGGAGCCTCGGTGAATCTTAAAACCTTCGCGGTGGAAATTCGCCATAGCCCCTGGCGACTGCTTTACAAACCGGGCAAAAAAGACATCAACAATGTTGAAATTTATGACGCGGTGCGTGAGTTTGATCAGGCCGCCCGGCACCTGCAGCGCGCGGCCGATGCCCTGAATGCTTCCGCCGCCGCCGGTCCGCAAACGCCCGCCCGGCAGGCGCAATTAAAGCATCTCATGGCGCAACTCACCACCACGTTCAGCCACTTCCAGCAGGTGGAAACCAAATTTTGGAAGGCCGTGAAACGCTGATTGGGGCATATCTGGTATATCAGGGCATTTTCCGATATAATAAAGGGCTTTGGCATTGCGGCCGCGTTAGGGTCGTAAAAGCGCTGTGACCGTCCGGAGCGGACTTGACG
>JAJYGE010000128.1 GCA_021785155.1 Planctomycetota bacterium | reverse complement strand
CCTGTTCTACTCACACCTGCTCTAATCGGGCCGCGGCCCGATTCGCTCTACTGTTCCACTCTCTACTGTTCTCTGCTCTGCCGCAGCCGCCGCCGCCACGGGCACCCGGAAATATAGCCATGTCCTGTCGATAGGCGTCAGCATTTTGAAATCGCTTAACGGCCCCTTACAGACCGCTGAAATTACCGGCTTTCATCTCGGAATTAAGAACGCTTGTCGGCAACGACTTATCGCGTGGGTTCAACCACCGATTGCGTGCGTACCAGCACATGGGCGTCGCGCAGCAGGTGGAAGCCTTCAATATGCACGGCCCGGCGATGCAGTTGCGCCACAACTACCGACAAGCCCACCGTTTCACCAAGTTCATTTTTCCGCTGCGATACCACCCCGTTTTGTTCCTCCGCGATGCGCAACAATTCCGCCACCGAGTTTTCATACAGCGTGTCGGTGACATGTTCTTCATTGATGGCCAGGTAATAATGATGGGTTTCACCCAGGGCCACATCATAAAGTTTATCGCCCTTGCAGGGAATGCGTTCCAACAGACCGCGCTCCGGCAGAGATTTGTGGGGGAAACAGCAGAGTTCACAAATGGTCTGCGGCCCGGAAAGAACCAGCAGGTGGCCGCCGGCAGCCAGAAGCCAGATGTTAATATCAAATTCGCCCACCGCCCGGGATCGGCGGACATCCGCGGAGATTAACTCGGGATGCAGCGGACGATCATAAATTAAAACAGAAATGCCCGCGCTGCGGGGTTTCTTGTGATGAACCCTCATGGTTGATTCCTTTTGACTTTTCATATTCCTTACCTCATTAAAATTCGCGGAAACCTCATGTTCCCGCACAACTATGGTCTATCTGACCTTATCTTATACCAACCCTTCCACGCTGATCGGGCATTATCCCAACCGGGGGGCAATACTTTGTACCTTTTTTTCACAATCCAAGTCTCTGTCCTGTTGCCGCGGAATTTTTCCGGCTCGAAAGTAAACTCTCTCCAATGCCACTGGTGTTGCAATCGACCACGGCCACGCTGCCAAATAGATGGCGCCCGGAACTGTTCCGCGAGCCTGCTGCCGCCGATCATTCAAGATCCTATACGAACGGCAACCACACTTGGTTTACATAAGTATAGCAATTATAAAGGTGAAACGGAAGAATTTTTTTTGATTTTTTTCAATTTGATATTTCGCCCGTTTCAATCGATTCTGCGGGCAATATATTTAATTTTGCGAATTTTTCGTATTATCACTATTGACCGGCAATCATTGAGCGTTGATTGTTGAATCCTCTGGCGTGACATTTTATGCGGGTATGGCTTTTATTGCACCGTAAACACGATGCCCCCGGAGCACCGTCATGGTAATGCGGTGCCGCTGGTCCGCGCGGGGGCTGACGACATCGGGTTATCACCGCGGTGCTCGGGGGAGAGACTATTGCGGTGTCCGTAACCCGCATAAAGTGTCACGCACCCATTCCGGTGGAATTGAAAATCAGGCGCTTTTATAAGCCGCGCTTTTTCGGCATAATGGGGCCATGAGCAGCTATATAAGTAACGCCCGAATGCAACGAATTGATGAACATTGGCAGGCCGAGAATGCGGTAATCTGTGGTGATGTTACCCTGGGATTGGATTGCAGCATCTGGTTCGGCGTGACAATTCGTGGTGACGTGGCCCCGATTACCCTGGGCCATGGCGTCAATGTTCAGGAGAACTCCGTATTGCATTGTGATTATGGCCAGCCCCTGGTTATTGGCGACCGTGTCACCATTGGCCACGGCGCGGTGGTACATTGCGCCAGTGTGGGGGAGGGGACATTAATCGGCATGCAGGCGGTGATCCTTGGCGGGGCGGTGGTGGGAAAAAATTGCATTGTCGCCGCCGGGGCGGTCGTGTCGCCGGGTATGATCATTCCCGACGGGCAGACCGTCATGGGAGTACCGGCAAAAATTGTCCGCCCCGTGCGGGAAGCGGAGTTGGCGGATATGCGGAACAATAATCAACACTACATTGAACTGGCGCGGCAACATGCTCAAAAGCCGGAAAGCATGTACCGCTTTGCGCACAAGAAAAAGTCAGCAGCGAGCTGAAGCGCATCGCCGTGTTTTCGGATTCGCGCCTCAGTAAAAAAGCACAGGCGGTGTTCAGTAAAACACGCCGCCGCGTTACGTGTGTCGGAAGTTCCCTGTCCCCTGCCAGATTTCAAATTTTAGATTTCAGACCCTTCGTCGCGTCGTTCATCTGCGTACTATGCGGAAACGCCGTTGCACGAAGGCGAAGGTGCTTCACAGCGGCCCGCTAGAATAAAGCTGCCAGCTCGCCCTGCCACTAACTCCCAGCTCCTGCGTTCTACCCATTCCATCGTTATCCGCCGACAGCCGCCCCTATAGCCCTGCCCATGGCAATAAGCATTAAAGAAGACCTGCTTTTATCTCAACCCCTGGAATGGTCCGCCACCGGCTATCACATTATCCGTAAATTTCAGGTCACGGGCTTATCGGAATATTCCCCCACCCAGCGGCCTATCATGGCCGCTACGGCCACGGATTCCGTCACCGGCTTTGTGATTCCCGCCATTGGCGTTCAACATCCGGATCAACCCAATGCGGTGGTGCGAAACATCAAAACCCACTGTCAGGGTTATGATTGCTTCGATGTGTCATGCGAATACCAGTGGGACGCCTACCCCACCAATTACCTCAAAAGTTTTAACGCCGGCTTGGTGCAGGTTCTGCGGCATTATGACGCCAATAACAATCTTGCCACCGTTACCTATACGCCCACCGGTGGAAGCGCGCAAAGCGAAGTTGCGGATTTACACCGCCTGATTCTTAACGCCACCATCAGCTTTCACTTTCTGCAAACCGCGGATCCAGAACTGCTGACGCTTTCCTACGCCGGCCTGGTCAACAGCGTTACCTGGCGCAATTATCCGCCCCGGACGTGGCTGTGTCTGCCGATCACCGGCAGTACGCAGGATGGCGTGTGGTATCGCAATACGTATTCCTTCGCCTATAACCCGGAAACCTGGGATCAATATGCCGTATTCAAAAATGTCGATGGATCCATTCCACCGGACATTGCCGGAACCATTGTCACTGACGGTTCCACCTATAGCGGCAATGGCTGGGGCCGCTTTATTGTGTTCGGTCAAACCGATTTTAACACCGCGTTTCCGCTGATTAACTGAATGGGAAGTTTGCCATGCAACCCGCACTGCCGCATTGGTCCGCGCAACATGAACCCTGGCAAACCATTGCCCGGCAGATCAATGGCATTGTGGATCAGGTCAATACCGATTCGTCACTGATTACGGCGGAGGGGCTCAACACGCATCGCGTCAACCGCGCCGGTGCCGCCATCGCCCCGCGCGGCCGCGCGGTTGGCTATTGCATGGTGGTGGTCCATGTAACGGCACTGGAAACCGGGGGCGGAAAATATGCGGGACATTTATTTTCCGGCAATTCCACGGCCACAGCGGGTGCCAATCTTAACCTGCCGGAAGGTCTGCGCGATTCCGCCAATAATAACGCTCTGATACTTAACCTGGCGGAAAGTGGCACCGGCCACGCTTTGAGCACGGGAAGTTTTCATATCGGGCTGAAAGCCGGCCTGACCGATGAATCTCCGCCGCGACTGATTGTGCTGATCAGCTCCGTCGGAGCGGTGATGTTTCCCGTGGGCATCAGCAAAGATGGCGGAGCCGACGGCACACAAACCGCGCCGGCCACATGGACATATACTGTAACGTCCATAGATGGTCTGATGACCTGGGGCACACAACTGTCGTTGGCCCGCCCCCGGCCCAATGGTTCCATGTTGCCCCAAACCGCGTTACCCGCTTTTGGAACGGCCTTTGTGGATGCCACCGGAATACTGCGGTTGTGGGATGCCGGAGAAGTTCAAAACACCACCGCGTGTACTTGACGCTGGTTCGCCGCGTTGGGAAACCGGGGAGTCGGAAGGTGGCAAGATGGACAAGTGACGGCTGTGGCCGCTGATGGCTCAATACGGTGCCGCAGGCACATTATTCTAACTCCTGAATCCCGCGGAGACCCATGTCCGGCAATCTTTTACAACTTAACTCCGTCGGCCAGGCTGTTTTGGCCAAACCCGGGGAAGGCAGTCCCGGAACCGCCGGTAGTGTGGTGTTGCAAGCGGCCGATCAGCCGTGCTGTTGTGGCTCATCGGGTTACAGCGATCCATGCATCAACGCTCCCAGCAGCCTGGCGATTCTCAATTACACCGATAGCTATTTCACTCCCTGCGCTGACGCCACCGCCGCCGTGGCGGGTGATTGTGTCTGGGATGGCATATTTGACTTTTTTTATCCGCAAAACTGTGCCTATTCCAACCGCTACTGTTTTGCCGGCAACGGCTGTTTTGATTGCAGCTTCAATGGCAAGCGGATGTGGGAATTCCAGCCGCCCGGTATTTCCAGTGTCTGGTACAACGGCACCAACAAAACATTTTTTATGCAGATCACCGGACAGAATGGTCCGGACAGTGGCGAAATTGTCTGGCAGGGCAGTAAAACCACGGGTCCGGGTTTCAGCGGCACATATACCCGCACCGGTGGCTGTGATCCGCGCGCCACGGTTGAAATAGGATAGGAACAGTATGGATCAGTAATTTCAGTAATCATCGGTAGCGGTTAGAAACAAGGCCCGGGCCGACAACCGCCCTGTCGCTCCCGCCGACCATTACTGACCTCTACTGATACTACTGACCAATACTGAAATTACGGATAATTACTGGAGCAGTATATGCCGATTACCATCACACCCTGTCGGTTCTGGCGGGATTGCGGCGTTATCGGCGGTGGATGTTGCGTGCAAGGCCATTACGGCGGAAAACCCAGCCTGGGTACCTGCCAGGTGTGCCCGCATTACACTGGCCGCCCGCGCGGCTGGGGAGATGTTGTCCATGCGTTCGCCCAACCCATCGCCAATAGGATCAACCAGCTATGGCCGCGAAAACGCAAAGCAAAAAGTCGCCCCACCTGCCGCTGCGCCCAACGCCGTCGGCGGTGGAACCGTCTGAAATTGTGATGCATCGTGAAGAATCCAGGAGCCGGAAGACGCTAAAACCCAAATACCAAATGCGCGACACTCCCGCAGCCTCCAGAATATTTGTTATAATGGAACGCATGAAGCCTACGGTATATGTCGAAACGAGTGTAATAAGTTACCTCACGAGCCGGAACAGCCGGGATTTGGTCGTAGCCGCGCATCAACAGGTCACCCGCCTGTGGTGGGAAATCGCAGCGGATCGCTTTGATCTATTGATCTCACCGATGGTTCAGGATGAAATGGCGCAGGGCGATCCGGAGGCCGTAAAGCTGCGGCGTGCGGCGGCCCGCACCCTTCGCATCTTGCCGGTGACGGCAGAGGTTCTGGGGCGGGTTATTGACCTGACGGAAAGCCTGGGGCTTCCCAAAAAGGCACTGGCGGACATTTACCATATTGCCTATTGCATCGCTTACGAGGTTGATTTTCTCGTAACTTGGAACTGTACCCATATCGCTAATCCGAATGTCTTGCGACGGCTCCGGGATTTAGCGAACGAAGGGGCATTTTTTCTGCCCACAATTGTAACCCCAGATTCTCTTTTGGAGGATTGACCATGCCAACGGACCCGTTAGTTGCTGAGATACACCGAATTCGCGAGCGGTTATGGAAGCAATGCCATGGCAGCGCGGAAGAGATGGCGGAAAGACAGCGGAAATTGCATCAGCCGGACAAAAGCCGCGTGGTGGACCCTGCGAAATGGAAAAAGCGCCATTCCGCAGTGAGGCGGTCGATGCCTTCATGACACGGCCCGATCCGTCCCGCGAAGCAATTACGAACTCTGTAGCCGCCGCGAAAAATCCAGAGCAAGAAGCAAATGTGGATGTTGCAGAAACAGGTAACCATTTACAGGCGAGCTTTATCCCGTTGCCTTGATTGTGATGTAGCTTTTCTTGTCTGCCGCGGTAGCAAATGCGGATAATCCCCCCGCGCCGAGATCCACCACAACCTGTTATGCTCGGCGCGGACATTGGTGATCTATTCAAAAATATCTTTAATTATCAGCGGCGAGATGGTAGTAGGCATCATCCCTGATGCCGTTATATCGCTGCAAAGCTATGCCAGCGGCACGCGGGACCGTGCCTGGTATAAATGTCTCGCCGGAGGCCGCGTTGAGTAGAACCGCCTGCCCATGAACGGTGTGTCAATTCTGGTCATTGATCCGTGATCCTGTGATCACCGAAGCTTCGCTGCCAGCCGCCGGCGCAGCCTCAAGCCGCCAATCACGGTGATCCCGGCCAGGGTCAAAAGCCCCGGCCAAACTGCAGCGGGCAGGTCGAGAGCCGCAAGAGGCGTACCGCTACTATCGGGCACAGCCACATCCTCAGAGACGTAATCCGTGTTGGTTGCCGTCTTCGTTTCAAAGTTACCTGGTGGCACGTTGTCCTTGGGTGTGAGGGCGTTTTGAGTGTCCGAAACCAAGGTGATGTAGCCGAGCGGCTCCACTGCGTTCAAATTGAGGGGCGAACCAGTGTAATCCCATCTGTAGGTTGCGCCGTCCGTGCTGCCGTCGCTCGGACTCCCGAATGTCACAAAATTATTCGGGTTGGTGACGGTTAAGCTTGGCACTATGGCCAACTCGGAAAGCGAGCCATCAAGTGTCAGGCTAACGTAGGCTCCGCTCCCAAGCGTCTCGCTTTCGTTAGCCGCACCAACATCCATGTAATATGTGAAGTCATAGGTCTGCCGGCTCCCAACCATGCCGCCAAATGTCTCAACCGGGCTGGTTTGGGTTAGAACAATCTGCGCGTTTGCCGTCCGCACACCCGCAGACATCAAGCTGGCGCAGGCCACGGCCCCGGCTAGGCCAAGACTAATTTTTCCAAAGGCATTCCTCATAAAAACACTCCTTATAAAAGAAAACCTCTTCCTCCGGGGAATCCCGACACGGGACCCTCTGCGGGAGTTCGCGGCTGACGGGAAACATCCTCCCGTCAGCCGCGCCCATAATCGCAGATCACCGAAGTTTCGCCGCCAGCCGCTTGCGCAGCGCCAAGCCGCCAATCAGCGCCAATGAGCCAACGGCGGCTAAAAGGCCGGAGCCGGGGATGGGGGTTGCCGTTGTCCCCGTAAAAGATGTTAGGGTCAGGCTTGCAGTGCCACCGGTCTTGAAACCGAATCCGTCCATGTAGAAATTTCCCGTCCCGAGAGACAGCCCAACGCTGATCGGTGCGCTGATCGCGGCGTTGAAGGCGGTGGCGTCTTGAGTCCCCAACTGGCCGTTAAGATTGCTCCAATTTTCAGCGTTAGCTCCTCTGCCCACGAACGTTTGCGAGATTGTGACGCTCACGCCATTCTTCATACTAGTTACATATTCCACCGCTGTATCGGACCACCACATGTTGTAGCTGCCGGATCCTTGGAAAAAGAGGCGGATCTGTGGATCGGTAGCGGTATTGTTGGGGTTAGCAACACCAACCAAATCAGCCTGAGTGAAGCTCGCACCCGTGGAGAGGGCGCTGTCGTTAAGGGTAAACGTAGCGCTTAAGGTTTGATCCACTAGACTGGTAAACGTGACTCCCGTCGTAAGTATCGCTGCAGTGGTAAAAGGTGCTGCATAAGCACCGGCACCGCTTGCGTAAGCGTAATACCCCGCCGACCCGTTACCGCCATTGCTTGAGGTGGGTATCCCCGCAATAACGGCGTTGTTGCTGTACGTGATAAGTGATGAATCCTGTTGGCTATAATTCACTGCTGATGTCGGGTTATAATATTCTTGCCAGCCGCTGCTGCCATCGAGCGCAACCGACGCCATCGCTGGTGCCACCCCCGCCGACAGCAGCCCCGCACATGCCAAGGCCCCGGCCATGAGGCCGACGCCACCGATACTGGAATTGTTTTTCGTGTTCATAAAAACACTCCTTATAGAAGAAAATTTCTTCCTCCCGGGAATCCCGACAAGAGACTCTCTACGGGGGAATCGAACCTGAATGTCACCATCTGCCCCAACGCTACGCCCGAATTGGAACAATCCAACTGCCAAAACGGCCCCTGCCTCGCCGTTGATTATGTCACTCCACGCAACCCTTGCGGCAGCCCAACAATTCTGCTCACTGATCCGTGATGCTGTGGCCCGTGATCAGTGAGCAATGATCATTGGATTTTCGCCGCCGCAACACGGATTGCGAATAATCTATACGCACTCATGCCGTTCTCGCTGGCGGCAAGCCATGTCGCTTCCGGCGAATCAAGAGCAACGCCGCGCCGCCAATGCCCATCAAGGCCAGGGCGGCGGGTTCGGGCGTGGAGGCGGGCACAGCGCTCAACTGCGCCCCGTCAAGGTAGCCGACGGTGTGGGGGTTGGTAGCATAGAACATACCCGCTATCACGCCGGTCGCACCGGTGTTGCCGCTGAACGTAACGTAATTATCGTTGAGAATAAATTGACTGTCGTCCAATGGACTGGTATTGGTGGCCGTCTGGAAGTTCGAACCAATGGCGAAGGTGGTGGCACCATTGTCACCGGCTCCGCCGTTGATACTGTAAAGATCAAGGGTATACCCGGTATTGGGCTTTAGACCGCTGAAGGTAAACGTCGCGGGAGTTATCGGTGGGGTGGAGGCAGGGTTGTTGTATCCGCCCTGCGACCAGTCATTCAACATCGTCCTGACGTCCGTAACGTTCGGGGAGGCGGTTCCGTTGGATGACCCGTCAAGATTTCCCAAGGTGAATGATACGCCGGACGCCAGGTTTCCGGCGGAATCCGAAATGGAATTGATCGTCGCGCCGGTGGCATTGTTGGTCAGGTTAACCGGATTCCAATAGTAAAGCGCTGATCCGGAAACAATTGGGAAAGCGGGCATCGCGCCAGGGCCGACATAAGTGTTGCTCCCCTGCACTCCCGCAGTGCTGGTTCCGTTAATGTCAAAATTGAGAACTTGTGCCTGCGCTGCGCCAAGGCCACAGATCATCGCGGCCACCGCAGAGGCAACCACCGCCATTTTATTTCCAGGCATCATCCTGATCTTCATGGCCAATACCTCCAAAAAAAGAACAACCGCTGAAATAACTTCTCCCGCCGACCATGGGCAAATACTACCCACGGCTGCGGCGGCATAAATTATCAAATCTCAATACCCGGATAAATCGATCAGAGAACCGATTCAGCTCTCTCTGAACGCATCCGCGCAAAATACCTTACTCTTTATAATTGCAGGGTGGCCGATTTTTACAACCGGCCAAAGAGCAAATTACCCTTTTTCGTCGGGCCTCTACCGTGCGGTTGCCGGTTGAAGGCAATGCCCTCACGAATTTTTCGTAAAACGGCAAATTTAACGGTTACGCTGACAGGTTGTGTCTGCGCACCGCCAAAAACAGAGCCATCCCACCGGCGGCGAGTATTCCCAACGTGCCCGGTCCGGGCACGGGTTGTGCCAATTGTATGCCGTTGAGAATGGCACCCGGCCCCGTAACGGTGAATGAAATTACGCCTGAACTGTTAGGGCGGGCCAGCAAAAACATCAGGGACGAGGATCCCTCTGGTGTGACACCGGAAAAGGAGGTGTGGCCATCATTCGGGTCGCCGGGCGTGGTTATCTCAGCGGTAGCGCCTCCGTCGCCAGAGTTGACTGATCCACCCCCATAGTTGTATACAAATATGTTGTATAGATCATCCTGTTGTGCGATGCCGCTAATGGTCACGGTTTCGGTATCGTCCCACCCGAGGTAGCTGTACAACATAGGGTTGGAAGATCCCGTGTAGCCGCCGGAGGTGTCCGCCGATACGGTGACAGATATGGGAGAGCTTACGCCATTCGTGTCAACCAAGTCGTCGAGCGTTCCACCACCTATGATATTATTCCACACCGGGTACTCAACGTACGTTCCTTCGTTAACATCGGTTCCCCAATTCCCGTCTGGCGTAACACCATTCGGGCCGTGCGCCAGGTTGATATCGATCTGTGCAGGGTATGGGAGGGCGACTGCCGTCTGCACACCGGCGGACATCACGCTGGCGCAGGCCACTATCCCCGCCAGGCCGAAACCAATTTTTCCCAAGGTCCCTTTCATAAAAACACTCCTTATAAAAGCAAACCTGTTCTCCCGGAGGATTCCGACATGGAACTCTCTGCGGGTGAAATCAAACCCCAATTTCACCATCTGCCCCCACATGCCGCCCGATTTGGAACAATCCAACTGCCAAAGCGGCCTCTGCCCCACCGTTGATTACTTCCTACCTCGCTCCACGCAACACACTGCGGCAGGGCAGCAATTCTGCTCGCTGATTTGCGACCAGTGGGCGGTAGATTTTCGCCGCCGCTGGTTCCCCCTGATAATATAATTTCATGGTGGCCGATTTTTACAACCGGCCAAAGGGCAGAATACCTTTTTCATCGGGCCTCTACCGCATGGTTGTCTTTTGTAGTGCAGACTTTCCAGTCTGCGGTGGTAATGAACGCAGGCAAGAAAATCTGTACCACAGGTTGTCGGCCACCTGTAATGAATCGTTACCCTTTTTTCAGGACATCGGCAAGCTGCGCAAAAATCCGCCGCTTGCGTTTGTTGATCGCCTGCTGGCTGACGCCAAAATCCGCGGCCACCTCCGATTCGGTGCGGTGCTGCCAATACAGCAGTTTAATCAGCCGCCGGTTCGGTTCCGCAAGCTGCGCCACAGCGCCCGCCAGCCGCAGCACCATCGGGCCGACGGCATCGTCCAGATTTTCCGCTTCTTCAGCCGGCTCACCAGTCAAACGCCGCCCACAATGCCAGCAAAACGAACATTCCTGACGATAGCGCTTTAATACGTCATTGAGAATTCGGCTTTCGAACGTGTTGGCGTTTACAGGCACCGCAGACGGTTTGCCGGCCATCGGAAACTCAACCGCTGCCGCCAATTCCGCCTGAGCCGCCACCTCCTCCAACCACTGGTGCCGCGACCAATTGGGGGGCGCTTTCCAGCGCCGGGCCCGCGTCAGGCACCGCTTCACCGCATTCATACGCGCCAACATCGCTGTCAAACCTCCCAGAAATCATCTTCACCCGGAGAATCACAACATGAGACCCCGGCGGGCAAAATTATCCGCATCGTCCACCGCGCCTCCGATTGGAATAATCCAATCGCCAGCTCGGTGCTAGTGCCCTGTTCCATCGGTCATTACGGGTGGAGCAGGGCCCTCGTGCGGCGAATGGCACTACCGACCAATACCTGAACAGGCTATTGGCCGCGCCATCTTGCCATGAGATGCGATCTTCATGATTTACCGCGTACACGGTAAACATGACGCAACGACCCCCGACTTTGATTATCAACACGCTTTTTCTTGAGATGTCACAGGCCAAATCAGCCCATAACGCTCCCGGTCACTCCCTTGACCTTATAGGTTCGTATACATCATCTTCAGATGTGTGTCAAGTGAAAAAAATTATTATTTATTAACATAATTCATAAGTTGTTTATAAATAATACGTTATGATAGCATTATCAGTATTATCAGTGTTATTCATTGTTCGCTGGCTCGTCGTCCCCCCCATCACGTTCCTCGGTTACCTCTTCTGCCTCCTTGTGCCACAATCCGTCAATTTCTTCGTCGTGCGCAAAGATTTCTTAGGAACCTTTTTCGGCACGGTCTTCCAAAAATCCGTGTTATTGTGGTAAACATTTTCCCGTGGCGAGCCGGCACAAATCTGTGAAAATCCGTGAAATCTGTGGATAAGACGTTTTGGTTGCGGCGGAGCCGCGCTGGGAATTCCCGTCGTGCCTTTGATCGGTACTATTCAGTATTGTTCATGTATCGACGAACCGTCCGTACCTCCGGACCATCCACCGGATTGCGATTCGGTGCGCAATGGCCGCGGAACAGAAAGCATAATCGTTCACGGGCCGGACCCGGCTCGGTCAAAACCGTGCGCAATGGTCGAAAATCGCTATAATTCGCCACCAATGTTATTTAAGGAGTTTTTATAATGCTCGATAAATCACAATTGGCCGCCCGAATCAAAGAAGTTGCCTATCTGGAAGGTGATTTTACACTGCGCTCGGGCAGAAAATCCAAATATTACATGGATAAATATCTCTTTGAAACACAGCCGGACATTCTTGCGGCCCTAGGTGCCCGCATGGCTGCGGCGCGTTCCCCGTTGACCACGCGCCTTGCGGGGGCGGAGCTGGGGGGCGTGGCGTTGGCCGCTGCGGCGTCACTGGCGGCGGGATTGCCATTTTTTATCGTGCGAAATTCCAAAAAAGATTACGGCACCGGCAAACTCATTGAAGGTGCCCTTCTAGCCGGTGATACCGTGCTGCTGGTTGAGGATATCGCCACCACCGGCGGGCAGGTACTGGAAGCGGCCAAGGTCATAACTGCCGCCGGGGCCCAGGTGGAAAAAATAATTGCGGTCATAGATCGCCAGGAAGGCGCGCGGGAAAACATTGAATCCGCGGGTTTTATGTTTGAATCGATTTTAACCCGGCAGGATCTGGGGATTTGACCTTCAACCGCGTATGAATGACTGGATCGCATGACACCGACAAAATCGCACCCCATCCGAAAAATTGTCATTACCCTGATCAAACTTCTGATTGCGGTGGTGGGGCTTTGGTATGTGATTTCCCATATCGCGTGGAATGATCAGGCGATCATCAAAAAAGGGCAGATCATCCGCAATGTTACCTTTGTGCATAACACGCGGCTGACCCTGCTGGCCCATCACGACAATTTATATACGCTGAAATTTCAGCATCAAAAAATATCGGTGCGCCTGCCCCATGGACAGTTGATAACCGCCGTGGCTACCAAAGCTCCGATTGATTTTCCGGATTTGCTGGCGGTTCCGGGCAATTATCTGCAGGAGGCGCATGGCCAACCATCGGTGGCGCTGGGGCTGCCACATCTGCTGCGTCGGGCTAAACCACTGCCGCTTCTGGCGGCATTGCTGCTGCTGGGGCTGCCGTTTTTCATTACCGCGTGGCGCTGGCGGCAACTCATGCTGGTGCAGGACATGAATCTGCCTTATGGCCGATGTCTGACGCTAACATTTGTCGGACAATTTTATTCCACCTTTCTTCCCGGCACCACCAGCGGGGATATTGTCAAAATTATTTACACGGGCCGCATCACCGGCCAAAAGACCAAAAGCGCTGTGACGGTTATTCTGGATCGGGTCATCGGATTAATCGGCTTAATGATGGTGGCTGGTGTGGCGGCGGCGGTGCAACTGACGGTGAATCATTATTCCCCATCCGGTAAAAATGTTTCCGATCCGGTGCTGGTACATGTGCTGTGGCTTATCGGTGGGCTGCTGGGACTTACGCTTGTGGGCGGATTGGTCTATTTTTCAACGCGCTTGCGGAAAGTTTTTCATCTTGACGCCCTGATTGAACGCCTGCCGTTGCCGGAATTTGTAAAACACGCTGATCGTACGTTGCGGGTCTATCGCGAGCATCCGGGTGTGGTCGCCATGACTTTGACGGCCAGTGTCATATCCCAGGCGGTTTTGCCTGTCGCCGGCTTTCTGGCGGGACGGGCTTTCGGCATGCATGCGTCCTTCGGCTGTTTTATGGCCTATATTCCGGTGGCGGCTCTGGCGGCGAGTCTGCCGATTGTGCCGCCCCAGGGTATTGGT
Organism: Planctomycetota bacterium; assembly: GCA_021785155.1. The sequence goes on along the minus strand of JAJYGE010000128.1, from coordinate 5,130 downwards.
GTTATGGATGCCATTCTGCTGCACTTTTTCGTTACGCGCGGGGTGGACACGGCCAGTCAGGCTTTCGCCTTGGCGCAGGCCATACGTTTCCTGCCAATAAGTTGGAACCTGCTGGGCGCATATTGGGTGGTGCGCGGAACCTATCATCGCCAAAAGGTGGAAAGTCTGGATGAACTGGCCCCGGAGGCATGACCCACCCGTCTAACCGCGCCCCCTTCCCTGCCGGACCCGTAACAGCGCACCAAGAGACTGTCCGAGCAATCATAAAATCATTTTCCACAAACGAAAAGGAGGGTTGTCTTTTTTACCTTGAGCCATTAGGCTTCACTTGGAGTTAGGCGTGACAGAGCACCAGCGGCGATGGACGGTTATCCCGTCGGCTTCATGCCGCTTCCGGCTGGAAGAATAGACAATGTAAGTGCCACAGTGGTTAAGGATACTTATGTCAACGCTTTTCAGGAGTCTTTTCATGTTTGTCCCATTGCCTTTGGCGGGCCGAATTTCGGCACGGATTGTTGGGATCATGGCTGTAATTGCAGCGCTGACGGCATGTCCGGCTTTGGTACCGGCGGCCAGCGAGCGCACGATCTGCTTCAACGCGGCGGCGGCCAATATCATCAATAATGGTGACTTCTCGGCGAATGCCGAACTTTATACCCTTTCGCCCGGTTACTCGGTTGGCCCCAATCCCGCGGTGCCGGCGGGCTGGAGGAACGATTCCAATTCCCATGCCGGTGTCAACGGTGCTGATACGACAACAGGTTCCCCTTTCGCACCTGAGCGCATGGCGGGCGTGCGCGACTTCGCATTTTTGCAAAGCACTGGAACCGCCCTATCACAATCGGTGGCAACCACTGCCGGAAAAACCTATACACTCACTTACGCAGCGGCGGCAAGAGGCAGTGATGTTGTGAACAATAAGGATCGTTTGAAAGTCATCATCACGAATGCCGCGACGGGACGTACCATTGTTAGCGCCCTTCCGGCCATCACAAAAACGGCCTTCCAGGTGTTTTCGATTAAATTCACCGCCGCATCGGCGTCCACCACCGTTGAATTTATAAATGCCAGTCCGGCCAACGCCATGGTTGGCGGCACCGTGGATGTTTCCGATGTGGTGTTGGCGACACCAACGACGGAAAAACGGACGACCGCCGGGGCGTTTGAATATTCCCCCATCGGCCTGACGGCACGTGAAATTAATCGTCGGACGGAAGCCCTGCTGCGGCGTATGACGTTGGCGGACAAGGTGCGGCTGCTTGCTGGCAGCGGAAGCGGCATGGATTTAAACGCCATAAAGAAATTGGGCATTCCGCCCATCCGGTGCAGTGACGCAACCTTGGGATTGGTGGAGTGGGGACCATCAACGGCCTATCCGGCGGCACCATGTTTAACGTCTTCCTGGAATAGACAACTCGCACGCCTGGAGGGTCAGCACATCGGCATTGACGCACGCGCCAAGCATGTGGGCATTCTGTTGGGACCGGGGATGAACATTCTCCGCCAACCACAAAATGGCCGCAGCATGGAATATATTGGCGGCGAGGATCCATTTCTGGCCGCGCAGATGGTCGTACCGTATATCAAGGGACTACAAGCGGAGGATGTTGCGGCATGCTGTAAACACTTTGTCGGAAATGAAATTGAAACCATGCGACCATGGATCAACTGCATCATCAGTCGGCGGGCATTGGAGGAAATTTATCTTCCGCCGTTCCGCGCGGCGGTGCGGCAGGGACATGCCTGGGCATTGATGACCGCCTGCAACTGGGTTAACGGCCACTACGCGGGAGCCAACGCATTTAACCTCACCACAGTGCTGCGCACGCACTGGGGATTTAAGGGTATGGTCATGACGGACTGGTGTGGGGCGTATAACACACTGCATAGCCTGAAGGCGGGCCTGAACTTGGAAATGCCCGTCGCACACGCCTATGCGTTGCCAAAAATCAGCCGCCTTTTGAATCAACATAAGATATCGATCGCCTTGGTTAATCAGCGGGCGCGTGAGATTCTGCGAATGATTGTGGCCATGGGTTTCAATGATCCCGGTAATCCATTTAATCACCGCCCTACCAATACTGCGGGCGATGGTGCCGTGGTAAATCAGATAGCGGCGGAGGGAACGGTGTTGCTGAAAAATCAGGATCACCTCCTGCCGCTGAATCCTTCCCGTCGCATGAATGTGGTATTCATCGGGCCATGGGCCACAAGAGTGGTCACGGGTGGGGGTGGCAGTTCTCACGTTACGCCGGCGGTCGCGCCGCTGACGCTGTTTGATGCCGTGAAACAGGTAGCCGGTTCACAGGTGCATCTCGCAGCCATACCATGGAATGACACCTATAAGCAATATTGGGGTCAGGGGATTTTGACCACGCCTGATGGCAAGCCGGGCGTGGTGGCTGATTACTATGCCAATGGTGGCTTTGGCGGAAAGCCGACGCAGATTACCCAGCAGAATATTTCTCTGGATGCGACTTTGGAATTGAACGGCAATACAGTTGCCGCGGACAATGCTGGCTCTGTCAATTTAATGAAGGCGATTACCGCGGCAACCCACCAGGCCACCCTTGGCAAAGCCCCCATCAGCGTGGTATGGAAAGCGGCAATTCACCCGACGACCGACGGGAAATACAGCTTTATCTGCGCGGTTAATGGATCGGCTGAAGTTTATCTTGATGGCCGACGGATTATTGATTTGTGGCTCCCGTTCTGGCAAAGCCCCGTGCATCCGCTCAAAGGGGCGCTGACTACCTTGCGTCTACACGCCGGAGAAACGTATCAGGTGCGTGTGGTGTACCGCAGTTTTGCGAATAAACCAGCGGTAATCGGCTTTGGCTGGATGCCGCGAAAAACCGTGCACTTATTTACTTCTGCGCAACGGCGCATGATCCACGGCGCGAATATCGTCATTGCGTGTATGGGATTTAATCAGACCATCCAACGGGAACAGGCGGACCGCCCGTACAATCTCACCGGCCCGCAGAATGAATATTTGCGGGATGCGGCGATGTTAAATCCGCACACCGTGGCCGTGGTTTATGCCGGTGCGGGTGTGGGCATGGAAAAATGGATTCACCATGTTGCCGGTTTGCTGTGGGGCTGGTATCCGGGGCAGACCGGCAATATCTCCATTGCCAGAATTATCTTTGGCCAGATTGATCCCAGTGGCCATTTACCGGACACCTTCAGCCGGTATTGGCGCAATGAAGCGGCCTATCATCACTTTCCGGGTTATCCGGGCGTGTTTAACCATCGCTGGCAGGCGGAGCCGGCCTATGCGGGCTTCCCCAGCGGCGTGGGCGCACAGTGCAAATTTGTGGAAGGCATCCACGTTGGATACCGTTGGTACAATTACAAGCATATTCGTCCGCTGTTTCCCTTCGGATTCGGATTGTCCTACACCACATTTGCATTGCGCAATTTGAGACTATCTTCCCATGGTTCAGGCCGGCTACGGATGATTACCGCACACGTGACCGTGACCGATACGGGCCGGCGCGCCGGGGCGGAAGTGGTACAATTTTATGTGCATCCACCACACGGCAACAGTCGGGTGGTTCAGAAATTGGAAGGCTTTCAACGCGTAACCTTGGCACCGGGGCAGTCCAAAACCATTAACGTGCATTTCACCTGGAAGCAATTTGCGACATTCGACCGTCCGACAAATTCCTGGGTTGTGCCACCGGGTGTGTACAAAGTAGATGCGGGTACCAGCAGTTCCGATGAGCCGCTGCGGGCCACCGTGATGTGGTGATACTGGCCGCACGCAACACGACCCGCCGGGCGTGAGCGGGGCCACGTATATTATGGAGTGTGTCTATGCACGACGGCAGTGATAAAGCGGATGAGTGGATTGCGATGCCGGATTCGGCTGGCGGTACTGGGCTCTCTCGGCGCACGTTTCTGGCTGGTACTGTGGCTGCTGCCGTGGCGTCGCGGGGAACATTGCAGACCACGGCACGCGCGATAGAAGCGCAATGGATATGGGACCGCCACGCCGGTGCTGTCAATACGTGGATGTGTTTTCGCCACACATGGAATCTAACCCACACACCGGCCCACGCGATTGCCACGATTGCGGTTGATTCAAAGTATTGGCTTTGGATGAATGGCAGGTTGGCCCTGTTTGAAGGCGGACTCAAGCGCGGTCCGCATCCGGGTGAAACATATTGTGATCAATTGGACGTGTCACCTTTTCTCATTGCGGGAAAAAATACCATCGCTATTTTGGTCTGGTATTGGGGAAAAAGCGGTTTTTCACATGTCAGCAGTGGCCAGGGCGGACTTTATTTTGATGCCGATATGGAGGGCATACAAGTCATCAGCAATCGCCATTGGAAGGCCCTGCCCCATCCGGCCTATGGCCCAAGTGATCCGCCTGTTCCCAACTACCGATTATCAGAATGGAATGTCCACTTTGATGCCCGCAAGGATATTCCAAACTGGACCCACACGGACTTTAACGATTCAGCGTGGCCATCGGCCATGGAAAAAGGTAGTGCCGGGGATCAACCGTGGGGACCGCTTAAACGACGGCCAGTTGCGTTCTGGAAACACGCCGGCATTCGGCCTTACGTCAATGACCATCGCATTGCCGCCTTAAACCCGGGGGAATCTTTACGTTTTCCGGTTCTGTCTATTTTGAATCAATCGAAGTTGCCCCAGAGCTTTAACGGGTCTCGTGTTTGGTGCCAACTTCCCTATGATGCGCAGGTTACGCCTTATCTAAAGGTCGATGCGCCAGCCGGATTGGTTATCGACATTCGAACGGATCGCTATTTTCCGGGCGATTATTCCGTGCGTTCGCAGTACGTGACCACGTCGGGCGTGCAGGAATTTGAATCCCTGGGCTGGATGAGCGGAGAACATGTCGTCTACAGTCTTCCAACAGGTGTCAAGATTTTACAATTGGGCTATCGGGAAAGCGGCTACAATTGTGATTTTGCGGGCCATTTTACCAGCTCTGATCCGGCCCTGAATAAGCTCTGGAAACGGGCGCAACGGACGCTTTACGTCAACATGCGCGATAACTATTCTGATTGCCCCGACCGTGAGCGTGGACTGTGGTGGGGAGATGTCGTCATTGATCTGGGGCAGACATTTTATTCACTGGATCGGCGCGCTGAT
>JAJYGE010000580.1 GCA_021785155.1 Planctomycetota bacterium | reverse complement strand
TTTATCAGGAACGCCTGGAGCGGTATGGGCAGTTGTATCCGTTGATGCGGAATTATCTTTCCGCATTGTCCCGCGATTTGGACAGACCGCTACGAAATGAGTAATACGCTGTACACGCTTTGCCGCAACCAATGGGGCACGGATCACGGACACACTCGACCTATTCCTTTGTATGCCTTTTGCCCAACTGGCCCAGCGCGAGCGCCTCCGTAATATTGTGGTGCGACGGCCCGGGCAACTGAGTCGCTATGGAATGGTCATATTCAGGGCTGCGTTGAGGCAATGACCGTGTGCGGCTAGAATTTGTTTTATGAAAACGATTGCTTATCAGCAGTGTATCAATCCAGATTGTGCCGCCACGTTTGATGTGGGACAGACGCTGACCGCTTGCAGCAAGTGCGGAGAATTACTGGACATTAACTATGATTGGAATAAGGCGGTGCTGCCTGGAAGGCTGCGGGATTTTCAGGCCCGCTGGCAAAATCGTCGATTTCCACTGGATTATTCGGGAGTGTGGCGGTTTCGAGATTTATTACCATTCGCATCGGATGCCATGGTTTGCACGGTTGGCGAGGGGCAGACATTTTTACAGAATGCGGTGTGTCTGGGGCGGCATCTGGGAATGTGGCCGGGGCAGCTCTGGCTGCAATATGAGGGGATGAATCCATCCGGCAGTTTCAAAGACAACGGCATGACGGCGGCATTTACCCACGCCCGCATTGTCGGTGCGCAGAGAGTTGCCTGTGCCAGTACCGGCAATACCTCGGCATCGTTGGCGCTGTTTGCGGCCATGAACGGGTTTCAGGGAATTGTGTTTATCGGTTCGGGGAAAATTGCCTTCGGCAAGCTTTCTCAGGCATTGGATTATGGTGCCCGCACATTGCAGATTGAAGGTGATTTTGACACCTGCCTCGCCCGTGTGCGACAGGTCAGCGGGCAACTGGGCCTATATCTGATGAACAGTGTCAATCCCTTCCGTCTGGAGGGTCAGAAAACCATTATGTATCGCATTCTCGAGGCCTTGAACTGGGAGTCTCCAGATTGGATTATCGTACCGGGCGGAAATTTGGGAAATTGCTCCGCGTTCGGCAAGGCATTTTTTGAACTGCGGGAACTGGGGCTTTTGAAGAGGATTCCACGTCTGGCGGTTATCAATGCCGCCGGTGCCAACACCTTGCATGAACTCACGGCGGGGGGGCTGACATGGAACGGCGGACGAGTGAACCAGACGGCTATTACCGATCATTATAAGCGCATGGAGCGTGACGGACTTCATGCCCATACCGTGGCTTCAGCCATTGAAATCGGTCATCCGGTGAATCTGAAAAAGGCATTACGAGCGTTGCATACCATGAATGGCGTGGTGGCGCAAGTAACGGATAATGAAATCTTGGAAGCCAAAGCCATGATCGGGCGGTTCGGATTTGGCTGTGAACCCGCCAGCGCTGCTACGATTGCCGGCCTCCAGCAGTTGCTGACCCGGCATATTATTTCCCGTCATGAACGCGTCGCCTGCGTGCTGACCGGCCACGGTCTGAAGGACCCGGATGCCACCGTTTATTACCATACGGGCGTCAACACCAAGCAGGCCCGGCAGCCCGAAGCGCAGCCGACATGGGGCCAGATGAGCAACAAGCCCGTGAAAGTTGCCGATGATCTCGATGCCATCGTGCAGGCACTGGGCATGGACAAAGACACGCTCAATAACAGCCGCAGTATTGGCTATGTACCGACCGCGGCCCAGTTGCCGTTTGTGGAGTATTAAGGCGTCGCCGTGTCCGCGGGGACATAAGCACTTCGGATTTTTCCCGTCAGCTCAAATTTACCGGCATAATGACATAGAGAAAATTCGGTCCCGCCCGCAGCAATCCGGGCTTGGCGGCGGATTTAAGTTCCAGCGTCACGTCTTCTGTGGGTGCCACTTTTAACGCATCCAGTAAATACTGCGGATTAAAGCCAACATCAAGGGAATCGCCTGAAAATTCAATAGGCATTTCCACTTTGGCTTCACCGACATCCGGTGAGCGCCCTGAAATAGTCAGGACTTTTGTGGCAAAATTCAGACGCACCGAACGTGAATCATCATTGGTCAACAACGCGGCGCGGCGCACAGCACTTTGCAATTTATCGCGATTGAGGTTGGTTTTGCGGTCGCAATCCTTGGGAATTACATCCTGATATGGAGGGAAGGCCCCTTCGACCAATAAAGCGCTGAATGTGGCGGCAGGCAGGGCCGGAGATTTGTCTTTGTCTCCATCCGCCGGTACTTGGGCGGGAATAATGCGTCCAAAAATTTTGTTTTCCCGGAATTGCAGTTCCACCGTGCTTTCGCGCACCGTCAGAAGGCGTTCCAGCAGGGCCAGAGCCTTAATGGGCACAACGGCTGAAACATCTTTGCTTTCACCGCCATGGGTTTCATCGCGTGTTTGTGAAAGGCGATGGCCATCGGTGGCCACAAGCGATAATTTTTTGCCCTTGCGTTCAAACAGTACCCCATTAATGGCATAGCGACTCATCTCTTTGGCGGCGGCAAAGCGGGTGCGATCCAACATGTCTTTGAGAGCGCCAGCAGTGATGGAAAAATCAGGTTCGCCTTCAAATCCGCTGACTGGGGGAAATTCTTCCGGGTTGAATCCCAGAAGCGTGAAAGTGCTGTCCGAGCCTTTGATGGTCGCCTTTTCGCCTTCTGTATCCAGCGTGATGGTTTCATCCGGAGAATTGTTAACAATCTCACTGAGCTTACCGGCCGGCAACAGGACGTTGCCCTCCTGACTTATTTCCACCTGGGAAAGAGTGGTTTCCAAAGTCATTTCCAAATCCGTGGAGACCAGACGGATCGCCTTATCGCGGCCATTGGCCACCGTGCTGATGCGCACGCAAGAGAGTACCGGCTTTGGGGAACGACTCGGCACGACGCTGCAGGCCAGAGCGAGGACTTCCACAAGGGCTTGACGATGCACGATGGCTTTCATGCTTTATTTCCTGATAAAGAGTTCTACTATTCAACACTACGCCGCCAACACCGGCACAAACCAACGTGCCATGCAAAACGACTATTGAGAATAGTAATATCCATTGACCAAAACGACAACACCGGCCATGTTTTTTTGGGGGGATTGTGCGGTGCCGCCTGATATGCTCTTCCGGGGCGTAGCAATATTTCCGAGCACCCGTGGCGGCGGCGGCCGCAGAGCAGAGAACAGTAGAGAGTTGAGCAGTAGAGTCCCGGTGCGGGGCCTGTTGATTTAACCCTGTTTGGTGCGACGCCACCCCCATTTTTAGAGCGCCAAGACCAGTGGGTGCGTGACACTTTAATGCGGGTTACGTAATCCTCCTCGCTTCGCGCCCACAACGCCTTGGCCCTCCGTCAACCCGTAACTACGGGTGGAACAGAGCACTAGCGATGGTGGGCGTGTCCGTTGAGAGGCAGCCATCCTAAAATTATGCTGTAACAGGGCACTGGTCGCTGGCCGGAAAATTAAGCCGTTGATATAGTGTGTCCATGGCTGCAGGTTACACAGTTTTGGCTCGGCGATACCGCTCGCAGAACTTCGACCAACTCATCGGTCAGGAGGCGATCGCCACGACGTTGAAAAACGCGGTATCCACCGGGCGGCTGGCGCATGCGTTTCTCTTTACCGGAACACGCGGAGTGGGCAAAACGTCCTCGGCCCGCATTTTAGCCAAGGCTATCAATTGCCCGAATTCCGTTGGCGGCCAACCCTGCGGCGAATGCCCCACCTGCAAAGCTGTCGCGGCGGGGGAGGACATTGATGTTATTGAAATCGACGGTGCCAGTAACAACGGCGTGGAGCAAATCCGTGATTTGCGGCAAAGCGCCGGCGTTACTCCCAGCCATAGCAAGTTCAAAATTTATATTATTGACGAAGTTCACATGCTCTCCATCGCCGCGTTTAATGCGTTACTCAAAACGCTTGAAGAGCCACCTCCGCACGTTAAATTTATTTTTGCCACCACTGATGTGCACAAGGTACCGGCGACTATTTTGAGCCGTTGCCAGCGCTATGATTTTAAA
>JAJYGE010000183.1 GCA_021785155.1 Planctomycetota bacterium | reverse complement strand
CAAGCGCGGAGGTAATGGCGGCAGCGGAGGCCAACTTGAGAAAATGACGGCGGTTCGGCATGAAAATAACTCCAAGTAGTCTATCGTGCGAGCAACAAAGGTAGTGTCACCGGCGATCACAATAATGTCAAATCAGGCGATTCATAAAGCCGGGGCGTGCCTAACCATTCATGATCTGTCGGCCAATTCAAACCCCCGACAAGCCGCACCACGATCGACGCATCCGGTGCAACGCTCTTGCCCAGTAGTGTGATTCCAGAATAACATAGCAATGATCATGGGAGCGTTACGGTGTCGAGTTTGTATTTCCAGCGGAACACTACCGGTGTCATGTTTATCTCTTGCAGGTATTGGAGAATACGAGCCTTGGGTTCGGTCTTTCCGGTCACGCGGATTGCCGCAGGATCTCCACCTCTTTGGAAATACAGAGCACTTCGGCCATCTTCCGCTCGAATTCTGCGTCACGTTTCTCTAAATAATAAGAAATCTTGTGTGGCCGCAATTCCTATGCTGACAGAATCTCCGATACCGTTCCGCGACCGATTTTAACCAGCGATGGATGTTCCGCCTCAAGACAATGCCCTCGAATATGCTCGGCCAGCAACGCGGTGGTCCACAACTCGTAAGAATACCCCATATTTTTGGGCTTCTGGCAAGCCAGCGAGACCACCCACGCCTTGGCTTCCGCAGTGATGCGCGGCGGACGGCCGCGCCCCGGCATATCCGGCAACGCTGCGGAGACTCCCATCTGCAACGCTTTGTCCAAGGTGCGTTCAACGCGCGGGCGGTTGGTTCCCAAAGCACGGGCCACGGCTGAAACACTCTGGCCGGCGGCGTATAACAACAGCATCCTCGCACGTTGCGAGCGATAGCCGGGTTCCCGTCGCGATCGACTGATTCGCTCCAACTCCGCCCGAATTTCCGGTTTCAGTGTTAACGCTGCCCTGCGCGGCACAAGCGGCATACTACACCTTCCTTGGAAAAGATATAGTATAGGCCAGTAAATCTTATATTGAAATGTTATTTTGGAAGCACACTACTAGGGAGAGCCGGGCATCCCTCCCAACCTGTTACTGGGGCGGGTTGGCCAATAAATTCCGCAAAACGTTCAGCAGGGTCTGGCCTTCAAAATAATTGGGAGGCAGCCGCAGATGAATCGCCTTTTGATCCACTGGCCGCAGAGACCCCGGAGATTTACTTAACAGTGGCCCGAGCTTGGATAAATCCTGTATGGCAAAAACCAGATCGGGCGGTTGGCTCATAAGGTTGGTAATCGTCCACGCTGCCGCCAGCACCCGCAATTCGGTTAACTGGAACAGTATTTCCGCCGCTTTCGGCAATGGGCCAAAAGCATCGATAATATCTTTCCGCAAGGCTTCAATCACTTCCATATTATGACAACGTGATAATCGCCGATACAGTTCCATGCGTTGCTTTTCCGCCATGATGTATGTGCGCGGAAAACTGCCGGAGATGCCAATATCAATGTTCACCTCCGGCGGGCGGTCAATGGGCTGATTCTTCACGCGTTTGACCGCTTCCTCCAGCAATTGGCAATACAGTTCATACCCCACCGCCGCAATATGACCGGATTGTTCATCACCCAGCAGATTACCCGCGCCGCGAATTTCCAGATCGCGCAGCGCTATTTTGAATCCCGCCCCCAGTGACGCATATTCTTCCATCGCTTTGAGACGCTTGGCGGCGGATTCGCTTAAGGCCTTGTCCTGACTGATGACCAGATAACAATACGCGCGGTGGCGGGAGCGGCCCACGCGGCCACGTAATTGATGCAGATCACTTAATCCAAAATTTTCGGCCTCATGAATAAAAATCGTATTGGCGGACGGAATATCCAGCCCGCTTTCAATAATGGTTGTGGAAACCAGAATGTCCGCTTCGCGCTTTACAAATGTGTGCATGACTTGTTCAAGTTCATGGTCCGGCATTTGGCCATGGCCAATGACAATGCGGGCATTGGGCACGAGCCGACGAATTTTGTCCGCGACGGATTCAATATTCCATACGCGGTTATGCACAAAATAAATCTGCCCGTCACGGGCCAGTTCGCGTTCAATAGCCTGCTTGATTCTCGCTGCTTCCCACCCCATAACTTCCGTAACCACGCTGCGCCGGTCCCGTGGAGGTGTGGACAGATTGGAAATATCCCGTATGCCCAGCAGGCTCATGTGCAACGTCCGGGGAATCGGTGTCGCTGTCATGGTCAGCACATCCACGGTGAGCCGCAATTTTTTCAGGCGTTCTTTATTTTCCACACCAAAGCGCTGCTCTTCATCAATAACCACCAGGCCCAGATCGGCGAACTGCACGTCTTTGCTGATAAGCCGATGCGTGCCGATCAGCACATCTACTTTGCCTTTGCGTGTGCGATCCAGGATATCGTGAATTTCGCCGTTGGTTTTAAACCGCGATACGCTTTCAACAATAAATGGATATCCCGCCATGCGTTGCCGGAATGTCTCCTCATGCTGCTCAACCAGCACCGTGGTGGGAGCCAGCACGGCAACCTGCTTACCGCCTTCACACACTTTAAACGCGCTGCGAATCGCCAGTTCGGTTTTGCCATAACCCACATCACCGCACAGCAGCCGATCCATGGGACGGGTTTTTTGCAGATCTTCCTTGATTTCCGCGATACAGCGCAACTGGTCTTCCGTAGCCTGAAAGGGAAAGGAATTTTCAAATTCCTTCATATCGGTGGTGTCGGGACTGTAGGCAAAACCCGGAAATTGCTCCCGACCCGCCTGCACTTCCAGCATTTCGGCGGCCATTTTTTCCACCGCCTCCGAGGCCTTTTCTTTTTGTTTGGTCCAACTCGTGCCGCCCAGTATAGATAATGGAGGACGCCCCTGTGCCCCGCCGACATATTTTTGCACCAGATGAATTTGCGTGATCGGCACATGCAGTACCGCTTCACGGGCAAACACCAGTGTCATGTATTCGGCCTGTCGGCCATCGCGGTTCAACGTGGTCATGGCGGTAAATTGCGCGATGCCATGATTCACATGCACCACGTAATCACCGGGTTGCAAATCCAGAAAGTGATCAATGGGTCGGGCACCTTGAATGGCCCGCAAGCGCCGGCGCTGATGATAGCGATGAAACAATTCATGGTGCGCTACGATAATCAGCCATCGCTGCTGATCGGTGGGTGTATGATCCGCCCCGGTTTTGTTTTCCGTTATGCCGGTGAGTTGCCAGCGAAATCCCACCGCCAGATCACCCACGGGAATGGTAATTTTATCCAGCACTTCCGGATGCTTTACATGTATCAGGTCCGTTAAGCGCGTACGCTCGGACGGATTTTGGCACACCACCAACACTTGGTTATCCGCCGCCAGAGCCGCTAATTCCGCCAATGCCGCATCGGGCTCGGTATCAAATTGTTCCACCGAACGGCAGGGCAGATCAATGGTGGTGCGGTCATCGCGACCAAATTGGCGGATTTGTGCCCAGGCAAATTTCTGCGCCAGACGGAATATCGCATCTGTCGGATATATGCCCCGCCCATCCGGCAGCCGATCCATATAGCTGCGGCCCTGCTCCTGAATTTCCTGCGGCTCAATAAGCCAGATAATCGTTTCTTCCGGCAATGCGGAAACAAAATTAACCGTCTGATCCTTCGGCCAGGTGGCCTGCTTTTCCAAAGCGCTTAACCGCAGAAGCTCTATAGGATCAGCAGGCCCCAGCGTTTCTGGATCAAAACCGTGAATGCGTTCAATTTGATCGCCAAAAAAATCAATGCGCGCCGGCTGCTGCCGCCCGGCGGCCCATACATCAATAATATCGCCCCGCACCGAAAAATCGCCCGGATTTTCCACCGCTTCCAACCGGGAATAGCCATTGCCCGCCAGCCAATGGATTAACGCATCGCGATCCATTTTCGCGCCCGGCGTGATGGAAATAAGCTGCTTGGCAAGTAATTCCGGATTCGGGCATGGCTGCATTAATGCCTGAATCGGTGCAACGTAAAAATCCGCTATCTTTGCCGCCCCAATATCCGCCAGCAGAGCCAA
>JAJYGE010000551.1 GCA_021785155.1 Planctomycetota bacterium | reverse complement strand
GGCTCTGGCATAATTAGCCGAATCATGGTAAGTTTTGCATTTGGCGGTCGGTAGGTTCGCGTCTGAAGCTACGCGCAGAAGCAGGAATAATTGCTTTGATGTACGTAAATGTCATTTATGTTCTAGCGGCGGTTGCGGTTCTGGTACTATGGGGCCGCTTTCTTGTCTGGATTGACAATGATCTTCCCAACATGCCGGAACAGCCGGCCCTGCTATGGAAAGGCGTACTGCTGGCGTCGATAGCCATTCTCCTGCTGGTTTGGCTGCTGATCCCAAATTTCTGGTTTGCGCTGATTCTTAACATATTTATTCCTGTGGCACTGTTGGCTTATTATTGGCGCACGCGGGTTCAGGTTCTGGGGACTTCCGGGGATTTATTGGGAGCCATATCGGGGCACATGACGCAATTCTCTGCCGGGCGGCAGGCAAAAAAATCCGTTTCGCAACTGGGTTTGCGGTATGAGGGTAAAGGTGGTAAGCCGCTGCATCTACCGGCTGTTGAAGACCCCGGTTACAACGGAGTGGTGCTGCTGGATCAATTGCTCATACAGGGCCTGGAAAATCGGGCTCAGCGCATTGATCTTATGCCGTCGGCTCAGGCGTATGAAATGTCCTTTACCACCGATGGCGTGGCGTATCCACAATCTGGAATGCAACGGTCCAATGCCGAGCCGTTGATTCAGGCCGTTAAGCAGCTTACCGGCCTTTCACTGGAAGAGCGACGCCGGCCGCAATCAGCCGCGTTCACCACACGTGATGCGGACAACAATCCGGTTCATTGGACCGCCAATACCAGCGGCACAACTGCCGGTGAACGGTTATGGCTGCAAGTCAACGCCAAAGACAATTGGAAAATGCCGCTGGATCATCTGGGCATGTCCTCGGAACAACTCACAGCATTACGTGAGGTGTTAAAAGGCAATGAAGGATTGGTCATTGTTTCATCGCCTCCGCACATGGGTCGTACCACCACGCTTTATTCACTGCTGGCCAATCATGATGCTTACACCACGAGCATTAACACCTTTGAAATTAATCCGCGGGCGGATTTTGAATCTATCTCCTTAACCCGGTTTGATCCTGCGGCGGTCAATGCCAGTCACTCTAAAGCGCTGCAAAGCCTCATGCTGAAAGACCCGCATATTTTGATGGTGGCACAATGCCCCGATGCGGCAACTGCGGAACTGATCGCAAAATACTCGCGTGAGGAACACCGTGTTTATGTTGGCCTGCGGGCCAATGACGCATTTACCGCATTGGAATTATGGCGTAAGGTTCTGCCGGATAATCAGGTGGCGGCGGCGCCGTTACGGGCCATTATTTCCCAACGGTTGATTCGCCTGCTGTGCCCGACATGCAAAATTGCCTATCAACCCGATGAAGCCATGCTGGCGAAGTTGAATTTGCCGATAGGCCGCGACCTGTCAGCGTTTAAAGCCAACACGCAACCTTCGCGTGACCAGAAAGGAAATTTAATTAAGTGCCCGGATTGTGCCAGCCTGGGCTATCGCGGGCAAACGGGAATATTTGAAATCCTGGTGATCAACGACGAAATTCGCAGAGCTATTGCCACCGGGCGGCCAGTGGAAGAAATTCGCACCTTGGCGCGTAAGAACAATATGATGGTTCTGGTGGAGCACGGATTCAGAAAATTTGCCTTGGGCATTACGTCGATCCAGGAAGTTATTCGCGTGTGCACCCCCGACAAAAAGCCGGCTGCAAAGCCAAAATCCACAACATCGGGGGCGTCACGGGCGGGTGCCACCAAAGCGGGACAGATTCCCGGACAGACTCCGGGGCAAAGCCAGGCCGGAGTCGGCCGCGCGGGTAACTCACGGGCTGGCGGAACGTCCGCTGGAAACGCGCCATCCAGCGGAGTTGGAAACGACTGATTGGGACAGGCGTGCGAACGGGGGTTGGCCAGACCACGATTCGCCGCCGCAGCGCATTGGACGATCATAGATGATTCTTCAATTCATCGTACTGTTGTTTATTATCCTCTTTGCGCTTTACATGGCCAATGAGGGGCCGCTGTCGGCATTGCTGTTGCTGTGCGCAAGCTTCTTCGCATCCGCACTGGCGATGGGAGTCTATCAGTCCTGGTCGAAACCAATTCTGAACCATCGCCCGGATTTTGCGTATGGGGTTACCTTTCTGCTGGTATTTTTCCTCGCCTTTTCACTTATTCGCACCGCTTTTGATTATCTGGTTCGCGGGGATGTTGAATTACCGCTCTGGCCCGGACGCATTGTGGGAGGGGTATTCGGTTTTTTTACCGCCATGATTTTGATTGGCTCCGTGATGGTTGGCGTGCAAATGCTGCCGCTGCCCAGCAGCATTCTGGGCTACAGCCGATACAGCACGGCACAGGATTTGGCCAGTAATTCGCCCAGTGGATTGTGGCTGGACCCGGATGGTTTTGTCACGAGCCTTTGGGGATTGGTCAGTGGCCGAAGCTTGGGCGAACATTCTTTCAGCAAGTACAACCCGGAACCGTTGCGGCAGTTTTACGCTGACCGCTATACGGTGCAATATGCCGGGGCCAAAGCGCTTCCGCCAAGCCTGTTGCATGTTCCCTTCGCCGGGCCATTACCGGTTGGAATGATCAAGCGCTATGGCATTCCAGCGGCCGGAAAGCAGGTTATTTTGGTTCGTACGGAAGTAAATCATGGCAGTCCCCAGCCGCATCTAAGTTCAGACCAGGGCTATTTCCGATTAACCCCCGCCGAAGTGCAGTTGGTTACTACGGGCGGCGGAATGTATTTCCCCAGCGGATATCTTGAGGATGGCCGCCATTATACGCCGCTGAAACTCAATGATCCAATGGTCGATGACTACCGAACCGTTCATGGCCACCGTCGGGTGGTTCAAGATTGGGTATTTCTTATTCCCGACAATGATCAACCGCTGGTTTTACGTATGAAGCAAACGGCGGAAGCGAATTTGTTGACGGGGCTGACCGGGGAAAAATTCGAACCTCTGCGCGCTTCAGATTATCCGCGACTACCCTACAACAATTCGTCGCTTGAAGTTCAATTGACGGCCAAGAATTTGTCATCGGCACCGGTCAATATGTGGATTATTCCCGCCGGCACGCGGATGTCGGACGTGCGATTTATCATGCAATCGGCATCCGCGAGACTCGGACGCATTCGCCGTGCAATAGCTGCTGGAAAGCCACCTTGGTCATCGGCAAATATCACCGGAAATCCCAATACCAGCATGGTGCAGATGTACCATCAAAATGCCTTGAATTTGCGGTTGCAGCATGATGCGCCCTGGGCGGAAATACTGCCGGTGTTACTGACTTCTCAGGTAGGTACGAATACCAATGATTCGCTCACGCGAATGCGCAGTTACTTCCGCGATACTCTTAAGCCGATGCTGGCCAAACAGCGTGTCGCGGCCAGAACGCTCAATGCCCAAGGCCAACTCAATAAACCCATTAAACTGGGGCCTGCTCCATATGACATTCTGATCTGGACGCACTCGGCGGCACAAATGCGCGTCTGGTTAAAGAGCGTCACTGTGCATGAGGGGGGAAAGGCCAGTGTGAAGGTGGTATCGGGTGATAAGCTGGTGAATTACTCGATATCGCAATAAGGATTCTCCGCCTGGCGATTTGACCATTGCGGAAGTGTGCTACAATAACTATAAGTAACGTCGTTGCGGCCCGTGGGTGGCTCGCACATTGGGCAATATGTTTTTAGGAGTACCATCATGGCTTTTCAACTTCCTTCTTTACCGTATGACTTCAGCGCATTGGAACCGGTTATCGATACGCAAACCATGCAGATTCACCATGGCAAGCATCATGGAGCGTATGTTACCAATCTGAACAATGCTATTGCCGGCAAGGCCGCTTTGGAGGCCAAAAGCCTCGAAGCACTCATTGGCGATCTCTCGGCCATCCCTGAGGATATCCGGGTAGCTGTGCGTAACAATGGCGGCGGCAATGCCAATCACACCATGTTCTGGCAGATCATGGCACCAAAAGGAAAAGGCGGCGGCGGTGAGCCGACCGGAGACTTGGCGGCGGCAATCAAATCCACTTTTGGATCCTTTGCTGAT
>JAJYGE010000107.1 GCA_021785155.1 Planctomycetota bacterium | reverse complement strand
CAATCAAACCACCCGTCTGAAGCCATGGTTTTGATTCGTTCCATTATAGGTCGCCGTGAGGCAACGTCCGGGTCGCGCGCGAATAATGCTTACCGAATTAGTTGTTTTAACTTTTCGCGGGCTTCCAGCGAAAGTGCTTTCTCCTGCTGAGATTTGCCGGAAAAGCCTTTAGACCCCAGTTTTTTTGCGGCCATATCCAACAGGGCAAATTGCTTGTCCATAAGTCGGCAGCCGGCGCAGATAATCAGGTGGATGGCCAGCGTAATGCGTTGATAATAAGAAAGAGAACCGTCCCGACGGCGGCAGGACATTTCCGCAGCAGCCTGACAATTCAATACTTTTGGGAGTTTCAACATCCGCTAACCTTTCACCGCACGAGCCTGCGGGATTCCCTTTTTTTCAAGGCAATCCCGCAACCGCAGGCGAGCA
Source organism: Planctomycetota bacterium (assembly GCA_021785155.1). Next base: position 3,653 of record JAJYGE010000107.1, on the reverse strand, counting down.
CGATGCAACAACACATAAAGGTTGGTCGCACTGACGCTCAAAGTCTTACAGACTTCCTCGGATTTTTGTTCATCCATGACACTTAATGCGAAGGCCTGTCGCTGAGATTCCGGCAAGGCATCCATACAGCGCTGAAGTGCGGGCAGCACTTCTGATTCTATCGCCGAATCTTGCGGATCAATATGCCAACGGCGGGGAAATTTCTTCCATTTGCCCGATCGACCAAACATCCCCTCTACTACAGAATCATCCGGAAGCGGATCGGTTTGATCCCGTTGCTGCCGGCGGAAATGATCCATCATTTTGTGTTTTAAGATTCCCACCAACCATGTGGCAAATTCACACTGCCCCTTGAAGTTTTCTTTTCCCTTCAACGCCGCGAGAAATGTCTCCTGCACCAATTCCTCGCAATCCGACCGATCCATCACCCGCAGGCGCGCATAGCGAAACAGTAAATCGCCATATTGATCCACCCAAACGTCCGCTGGCGGCAAGTCTTTTGAAATTTCACCATCTTGCATTGTTGCACTGCCTGTTGGCAAAAGGCACGGTAGGAAACAATACCCGGTACAATTCACCGTGCAGAGCTTATCGACTTCCAACAATATCCTATTTTCTGAGAGCAGACAATGGTGGCATCGCTCTATTTGTGGCATCGCTCTATTGCCACTTCCAATTTACATGTTCAGCCTTGCTCATGGTTTTGGCGGCCTGATGCAGGCATTCCTGACAGACCAGTTTCTCCGGGCGGTTGGGAAAGTACCAGCGTGGCAAGGAGGGTGGAATGTTGATTCGCAGGCACAGCGTACATTGATATTTGCCATCCGCTGCGCGGGCTTCCACCAATGCTTTTTTCAGACATTCCAGGCATATTACCGAGCCATGATGGCCTTCAATCATGGCGGATTGGCCATCCCATTCGGTTTGGCAGAAATCACAGGATATGACAACCCCATCTTGTTCTGTGCGCTGCATGGTGCTATTCCTAAATACGAAACCAACGCGAACCTTGGCGAAAGTCGCGACTTCTTGTTATCTTAGGGCTTGTTTGAGGACTTGGCGAGTCCCGGTGAGCCGGGATTCAAAGTGGCAGTTTTACCTCTTAATGCGCGGAGAAACGAATGTCGGATAAAACTTTTCATACCTCAGTGGTAACACCCGAACGCATTGTTCTGGAAACCCCCACCACTTTTGCCGTTGTACCCGCGGATGACGGCCTTCTGGGTATTCTTACACACCGCGCCTCGATCACCACTAAATTATCCACCGGCACGCTGAAGCTGGAAACGCCCGATGGCGTGCATCAGTTTATCGTCCATGGCGGCTATGCCCAGATGAAAGATAACGCACTGACCGTCCTGACCGAAGAAGCCATTCCTGATGCCTCCATTACGCCGGAATTTCTTCAGGCTGAACAGGCCAAGGCAGAAGCGATGGCTGATGACGATATGACGCATTCCGAAGTGCGGCAACAGGCGCTGGCCCGGGTCGAGGCGATGCGCAAGCTCATCAATCAGCGGCAGTAAGGCCACGCGGAGGTTACCGAGAGCCAGTTGAACTGATGAATTTTAAGTTGGCGTTTTGGCCGCTACTCTCCGGAACACGCGCACGCGAATGGGAGAATAGAAGTAATATTGCCATTCAAAATACCAGTTGAAACGAACTACTTTAACGAGCTTCCATTGCCTGCCAAGTTCTTTTTCCACTGCGGCTGTAGCCAATGGCCCGGTATGTATGTCACCCATACGGTCAGCTAGAACCAGCGTATGCAGGCCCTTGTTGAGATGGGCCCAACGGATAATGGATATCCAGCGGCGCGGGTTATCGCCGAGAATTTCAAAACGCGGAATGTGGTACCATAAATTATTGGCTAAGTGCCAAACGGGCAAAAACGACAGGGGGATATGCTGCAATTCCAGCAAAGATATCGCCGGGTCATCTTCGGGATGATTGGAAGCCTGAGAATAAGCAATATACATACCTAGATGATCTTTGGGATTATAGTATTTAATGATTGGCCGATTAATAAAAGCCCACGGCTCACCGCGGCAAATTAAATTATTCGTCAGGGCCGAAGCGAGCATGGCCAGCGTTATAACCGCTCCGACCAGTATGCGCACGGACCAGCCTGGCAGCCGGGCAATCGCCACGCCCAGCCAAAGCACCCACGCGACGGCCATAAAGCCCATGTAGCGTTGAAGCCAGATCACATGGTGCGGATACAACGACAGAGGATTACTTGCCGGCAGTGATGCCAGAGCGAAATAGAGCGTCGGCAGAAAAATCCACACACCGACATGCCACCATTGGCCGGGATGTTTTTCCAAATCGGGCTTTTTATCAAGCCACCGCCGCCACGGGATCAGGCCGATAAGCAGAATGACAATCGTGAATATTGCCAGATAAAGTTCCAGTTCCGCCAGCCAGGGAAGCGTGCGCGTTGCAAGGTGGTTTCGATAATCCGGCCCGAGTTCATACCAATCCATAATGCGTTGTGTGGGTGGAAAAATGGGCCAGAGGATACCCAGAAGATTAATCGTCGGCGCACTTAAGAGGGTATGCCAATTAATGACGTTATACCGCGGCACCCAACCAATACCCATTCGGCCATGATGTACCACGGTACGGTCCAGCCACGCGCTGTGAAACTTATACCAACCAACCGTGCACGCGGCCATGACGCCGACGGAGAAAATCCAGATTGGCGTATCCAGGGCGCGATGGCGACGTTTGAATATGAGAAAAATTAACTGAACCGGAATTAAAAACCAGCCCAGCAGATCAAAGGCGATTAAAGCAATACCGCTTAAAACATACAGCGGTGCCCAGATCCAGTGCCGACCATTCTGCCAGCGCAAAAACAGCGCCATATTGAGCGTAACCATTAAATACAACGCCGAGTACATTTTCAGATCACGGCTGTAATAGATCAAAAATGGGTTCACCGCCACCAGCAGCATGACAAACAAAGCCGTGCGGCGCGACATGAATTGTCGGGCTAAAAAATACGCGGCGGCCACATTGAGCGTGCCGAGAATGGCACCGAGTGTTCTCAGGTATACCGATGTTATGGCAATACCGGGGGCGATGTGGAGCGTGTTTTCCAGAAATTGCAGCCAAGCCCAGAGTGCGGCATACCACCCAGGCGGAAATCCCTCCCCCCAGAGGGATTTAAGCAGATAGGTAAAATTGCCCGACACGCGCGAGAATGTCGCGGTTTCATCGCACCAGAGCGATTGCTCACCCAAATGCCAAAACCGCAAAAAGGCCCCGAATGCGAAAACGGCGACAAATCCCAACCAGAATAAAAACCGCTTCCGGCCCGCAGTGAGCGTCCAAGGGCCACGAGCCTGCGCGGGTGCCAGCGATGGCGCAGGTTGCGGGGCTGGTGCGGCGGGCACACAAGCCGCCGCATCTGGTTGTGCAAGCTGGGGCTGATTCATAAACGGTATAACGCACGGAAGTGTGTTTTGTTGTAATGGTTCGGATTTCCGAGCAGCGCGGTCGGATTGCCAATTTTGCGGCGAAAAATAAGCGGCGGGCGCAGAACTTTCGCGCTGCGCCCGCCGCATTGGATTTTTACCACATATTTATGCGGTCATTTACTTACAGCACCAGCTTGGCGAGTTCCTGATGGGCGGCAGCAACACCGG
>JAJYGE010000102.1 GCA_021785155.1 Planctomycetota bacterium | reverse complement strand
GAAGCCATGCTCCCGCCAAGTCCGCGGCATCCAAACCGACGGCCAGTATCGCCAAGCTCTCTGGCAAGGCCAGGCACCATGCCGGAAAAGGTAAGTAGGCGAACACCTGATACGGACAGATATATACATCGTACCGTCTCATCGCCATTGATCTGGAGTTAAACATGTTAAAGCCATCGCCCAATATTCTCCGCCTCGGCATTCCCAAAGGTTCACTTGAGAATGCCACCGTTGATCTCTTTGCCAAAGCCGGTTGGCGGATTTCAATTAATGACCGCAGCTATTTTCCTTCCATTGATGATCCGGCTATTGAGGTCGTTCTCTTTCGTGCCCAGGAAATGTCCCGCTACGTCGAAGAAAACGTCATTGATGTCGGCCTTACCGGTTCCGACTGGATCAAAGAAAATAAATCCGATGTGCACGAAGTTGCCGAACTTGTTTACAGCAAAGCCACCAGCCGGCCCGCCCGCTGGGTGCTCGCGGTTCCGCAGGAATCTACTGTGAAAGGCCCGGAAGATCTTCGCGATGGCGTTATTGCCACGGAACTTGTCAATGTTACCAGGCAATATTTTCTCGAACGCAACATTCCTGTACGCGTCGAATTCAGTTGGGGGGCCACGGAAGTAAAAGCCCGCCTCCTGGACGCTATTGTTGATATTACCGAAACCGGTTCATCGATTCGTGCCAACAATCTCCGCATTATTGATACACTGCTTACCAGCACCACCCGGCTTATCGCGAATCACAATGCCTGGCAGGAGCCTGTCAAACGCGAAAAAATTGAGAATATCGCGCTCTTGCTCCAGGGGGCGATCAACGCCAGGGAAAAAATTGGTCTGAAGCTCAACGCGCCAAAGGATAAACTCCAAGCCGTTCTGAAAATACTTCCGGCTGAAAAATCGCCGACAATCTCGGCTCTTGCGGATGGTTCCTGGATCGCCGTAGAAGTGATTATTGAAGAAAAAATGGAACGCGAGATTATTCCCCTGCTTAAAAGAGCCGGAGCCACGGGGCTTATCAGCTATCCACTCAATAAGGTCATCACATGAATATTCTCCGACATCGCCGGTTTTCCAGCTTTCCGGGTGTTGCCGCCGCGCGGGCAGTCATCTGGACCGCCGTTTTCTCCGCGGCGGTGGTGCTGTTCTCTTTTAGCTGCCCGGCCTCAGCGGCAATCGGGTCGTTGCACAGTGCCGATGCCGGAGCTTTTGCCGTGCCTAAAGATCCCGATTGGGCCAAATATGTTCTTCTCGTGGTCATCTGGACGCTGGTCATTGCCGCAGTCATCGGACCGATGTACCGATTTTTGCAGCGAAAAAAAAATCCGCCGGATATGATTAAATACCGCGGATGGTAGTATTTTATTCCGGCCCAATCGCCGGGCAACGCTTGCGGTAGCTTCCGGGAAATAATAGATAAGGAGTGTTTTATGGCATCTGATTCATCATTTGATATCGTCAATGAAGTCAATCTTCAGGAACTCGACAACGCCGTCGTGCAGGCGCAGAAGGAAATTGCCACGCGTTTTGATTTCCGTGGTACCGCCGCCGCAATTTCCGAGCTGGATAAAAAAGAAAAGCTCATCACCGTTACCGCCGATGATGAAACCCAGCTTGATGCCGTGATTCAAGTACTGATCTCAAAAATGGTCAAACGCGGGGTTGATGCCCGCAGTCTGGATAAACAGAAGCTGGAATCCGCAACCCACAATACCGTTCGACAGAAAATTAAACTCAAAAGCGGTATTGATCGTGAAACGGCCAAGGCGCTGCAAAAGCGCATCAAGGATTTAGGTTTAAAAGTTAATGCCAGTATTCAGGGCGAATCGTTGCGTGTCAGCGGTGCAAAAAAAGATGATCTGCAGGCGGTCATGGCCGACTTGCGGGCCAAACCACCGGAGGTTCCCATTCAATTTAACAATTATCGTTGAATTTTGTCTTGGCGTTCCCGTCGTGGCGGGGTTATGCTACCCGCTATTGGATCACGCGCATTACGCTGAATTTACGGGCCTGCAATGGTGCTGAAAATGTTGAAAACAATGAAACGTAATAATGTCGTCACGATAGCGGTGCTTGGTGGATTAATGATCCTTGCGCTGGCCGCCTGCTCAGATCAACCCAAACGGCCTAACCGACCGCCGATTTCTCTCCAGGACCTGCATCTCAAGCCTTCGATTTATCCCGCTCTGCGTGGAACCATTCGTTCCGTTGTCGCCTTGGCCTATGCGCGCCCGATTATTGTGCGCGGTTGGGGTGTTGTTGCCGGCCTGCCCGATACCGGTAGTGGTGAAATGCCGCCGGGAATCCGCAATATTCTCGCCAACCGTCTGCTTAAAAACGGTGTGGGCTATCTAAATCGCGGAACCGAGCAATATAACCCCAACCGCATTTTAAACTCCCGACAGGTCGCGGCGGTATTTGTCCAGGGTGCCATTCCCGCCATGGCAACCGCCGGAACACATTTTGATCTTTACGTTACCGCTCTTGCTGGAACCGCTGCAACCAATTTGGAAAATGGCCTGCTCTGGCCCGTGCCGTTACGTACCCACATTCGTAAAATCGTTCAGACCACTTCGATCGCCCGTGGCATGGGGCCGGTTTTCTGCAATCCTTTCGATGCCCGTGGCGCTTTGAAGAAGCCGGCTGATATTATCCGCAACGGGCGTGTTCTCGGTGGCGGAATTGTCACCCGTAGCCTGCCGGTTATGCTGGAGCTTTACAGTCCGTCCTACCGCATTAGTGCCTTGGTTGAACGTATCATTAATGAACGCTTTGGTGGATATCCTCCAATCGCGACGGCCGAAAACGATATGATGATCCGCCTGCGGATTCCGCGAAAATATCGTCGCCATCCCGCACGCTTTGTCCGTCGGGTTATGTCGCTTTATCTGCAACGTAATATGCCGGGATTTTCCGCTTCGCAGGCCGCTGTACTTATTCACTCCCTCCGTGATCCCAACGCTCCCGATGGTCGAATCGCACTGGCGCTCGAACAGCTTGGCCGGCCCATTATTCCCATATTGCGCCTGCACTATAATTCTCCACAGTCCGCCGTGCGGTTCTTCACCGTGCTGGCCGGTAGCTTTATCGGTGATGAAGATGCTGTTTCCGTGCTGGCAAAATATGCCACCGATTCCAAAAGCCCCTTCCAGCGAACAGCCATACGGGACCTCGCCCGCTGTGGCGATCGCGTTAACGCGACGCTGGCCTATTCTAAACTGCTGCGTACCAATGACCCTGGTTTGAAAATTCTGGCCTATCGAGGGCTGGCTGCTATTCATTCTACGCATCTGTATCGCCAGCCATTCTTCGGGCGATTCCTTATGACTGTATTGCCCGCTGATGCCTCTTCTTTACTTTACGTTACCTCTCATCGTATTCCACAAATCGCTGTTATCGGCCATGTGCCCGTTCTGGTGCCCGGAACACTCTATATCAGCCCGCACGGTGCTTTGACGGTCAATTATCCGCTTGCCGCGAGCAAAGCCGCCAGCGGGAAAGCCAGTTATCCCGTCATGCTTTATTATCGCGATCCATTGACGCACAAAGTTGTTGAACTGACCTGTAAACCGCAGTTGCCCGCCATTATTTCGGCCTTGGCCACCGCACCTAATCCATTTTCGCCAAAATTTAATCCCAAGGAACCCTATATCGCAATATCTTATCAGCGGCTGGTCACGATGTTGTACACCATGTGTAACAGTGGTGAGCTAAATGCCACGTTCCGTCTTGAAAGAATGGCCAATCGCAGCCGCGAAATGTTCGCCTCGCTCGATCAGCCGCGCCCCAGCCACAGCACCATGAACCTCGCGATTCCCACAACGCAGAGCACAAAAACCGGCGGCAACGGTTCGCTTCCGTATTCCACGTCGCTTCCGGGTGAAGTTCCTGGAAAGTAAATGAACTTTGGGTAAATGCATCTGCGAACCCCTGTTATTTTCGCAAAAGCAATAAATGGGGGCGACGTGTGAAGTTCGCCATTTCCAGGCTTGGCTCGATTCCAAGGTGCCTCGGAAAGGGCGGCAAGGAACGGCGCATTTGCCCTTTTTTGCTCCCTGCGTCCCATATCCATAATTCCAATGTCA
>JAJYGE010000161.1 GCA_021785155.1 Planctomycetota bacterium | reverse complement strand
CAAAGCCGATTCCTCTCTCTCCAAAACCGGATTGGCGGCAAGTTCCTGATCAATGCGCTCTTCCAGGGCCATGGTCGCCAATTGCAGAATTTCCATGGATTGGATCATCCGTGGAGCCAGCTTCATTCGCTGTTCCATCCGCATATGTTGAGAAGAATCTAAACGCATCAAACCAACCCGTCCAATTGGCGGAATCCGTCCGCCACACCATACCAGATAGTATTATAACGGATATTCTTCCCAATGGCGGAGAATAGATCGCGGAATTGATCCAAAGCGATTGCTTTTAAGAGGCTGTCCAAGTAATCCCGGTCATAACTTGGACAGCCTCATGATTGAAAGAGGTGGTTTTATGTATTGAAATGTCCCCGCCAGTGATGTCACGATAACGATCCAAATCCGCATGAGCACCATAAAACCGCCCGTTGAAGCAAGCGGCGGCCTATGCGGTGTCGCCAAGGATGAAATGTATCTCGGCATTCACGGCTAAAAGGCCGCCAAAAAAGAAACTGCGACTATGCGTGGGGGCGTGGTACAGAGTTTGCCAGCGTTTGGTGGCATCGGTTAGTATTTTTAAGTGACGTGATCGGTTTGCGTTGATTGTGCGCGGCGTTTTCCCGCTTCTATAATTGGATGAATCATGATGGAATACCGGGTTGGAATTGGATATGACTTGCATCGGACGCAAGCGGGCAGGCCTCTGGTTTTGGGCAATATCACCATTGCGCATACGTTTGGGCTTATCGGGCACTCGGATGCGGATGTGGTCATTCACGCTTTGATTGATGCCATTACCGGAGCGGCTGGTTTGCCGGATGTGGGGCAGTTGTTTCCAAATTCCGATCCGCAATATCATGGTATTGATTCGGCTCGACTGCTGGAACACACGATGGTCGAACTAAAAAAGACACGTTGGACAATCAACAATGTTGATGTGGTGATTATTACGCAAAGCCCCAAAATTTCTCCGCATAAATCAGCCATGCAACGGCGACTGGCGGAGTTATTGCAGGTGCCGGGGGAATTGGTGAATATCAAAGGCAAGACCAATGAAACCGTGGACGCAGTAGGGCAGGAACAGGCCATTGCGTGCCATTGCGTGGCACTGTTGAAACGCGACGTGTAGACTTTGCATGCAGCATTTCTAGAGGCGGAATCAGCAGCACACTGGAGCAATCATGCGAATATTGGGTATTGATCCGGGGTTGCACCTTACGGGCTACGCGGTGGTGGAGGCCAAGCGATTTCAGCCCACGCTCACGGAAGCGGGGGTTATTCGGTTAAACCCGCGGATGGACGCCTCCAAGCGTCTGGTGGAACTGCATCAGCAGGTGGCAGAGTTGTTAAAAGAATTTGCGATTGACCAAATGGGCGTTGAGCAGCTTTATGCGCATTATAAACATCCGCGCACGGCGATTCTCATGGGGCACGCAAGGGGTGTAATTCTGCTGGCCGCAGCGCAGGCGGACGTACCCATTACGCATTTGCCCAGCACGCTGGTAAAAAAAATGATTACCGGTAATGGCCATGCCGGGAAGGCCCAGATTCAGAAATCGGTCATGATGCTGTGCCATTTGCCAAAACCGCCAACGCCGGCGGACACGGCAGATGCCATTGCCATTGCATGGGTTCTGGCGAACCGGCTTACGCGGATAGGTCCCTGAAAATTGCCATGGTCGATAGGTGCGGATATGTTGGAACAGCCATTTGGAAGGCTTAAGGCGTGGAGATGTGATGCTGATTCTATCGGGTGCTATTCTGGTGCTTCTGCTCGTGGTAGCCGCGATGCAAATAGTGTTGCTGATGCGGCAAAAGGGCGATGCGCTGAAAGCACCGCTGGAAAATCTGGAAAAGTCTCTGGAAAAAATGGAGCGATCAATCCGTGACGATCTAGCGCGCAGCCGCGAGGAAAGCACTACCACAGCGCAAAAGGCCCGTGAAGAACTGGCGGCGAGTCTGAAAAATGTGGGCGATAGCCTCAACCGGCAGCTTGCGGGATTAACGCTTTCCACCGAGCAACGGCTCGATACCGTGCGAAACGCCGTGGAACAGCGATTAACCGCCATGCAAACGGATAATGCACTGAAGCTTGATCAGATGCGGGCGACGGTGGATGAAAAACTGCAAAGCACTTTGGAAAAGCGGCTTGGCGAGTCGTTCAAACAGGTTTCCGACCGGTTGGAGCAGGTACACAAAGGGCTGGGTGAAATGCAAACTCTGGCCGGCAGCGTGGGAGATTTGAAACGGGTAATGACCAATGTAAAAACGCGCGGAACCTGGGGAGAAGTGCTGGTAGAGAATTTGCTTTCGCAGATTTTAAGCCCGGGTCAATTTGAAAAGAACTTCAAACCCAGAGAATCAGGTGGGGAAGTGGTGGAGTTTGCCATTAAGCTGCCGGGACGGGCGGAAGACGGGCAGGAAGCTGTATGGCTGCCGATAGATTCAAAATTTCCCAAGGAAGATTTTGAGGCGCTGGGAGTAGCGCAGGATCGGGCGGATTTGGTTGCGATGGAAGCGGCGGGGCGGTCTTTGGAGGGACGCGTTAAGCTCTTTGCTCAGGACATATCAACGAAATATCTCAATCCGCCACGCACCACCGATTTTGGCATTATGTTTTTGCCCAGCGAAGGGCTGTATGCGGAGGTGATTCGCCGTGTGGCGCTGGTGGAACAGATTCAGCGCGATTACCGGGTGGTGATTGCCGGGCCAACCACGCTTGCCGCATTGTTAAACAGCCTGCAAATGGGCTTCCGAACATTGGCTATTCAGCAACGATCGAGCGAAGTATGGAAAGTTCTGGGGGCGGTGAAAACTGAATTTGGAAAATTTGGCGATCTGCTTGATGGAGTAAAAAAGAAACTCGACCAGGCCTCCAATACCATAGATGATGCGGCGCGAAAATCCCGAACCATTGGCACCAAGCTTCGCAATGTGCAGGAATTACCCGCCGGTGAAGCCGCACTAATGCTTAATCTGGAAAGTCAGGCGACTGATGATACTGCGGAATAATATTCAGTCCCGTCGGGAATTACTGCCACATATAAAAGAAATTTGGATGCAACAGCGAACTCATATCCGCACCACTGAGATTCAGATTCATTAAATTAACCTGCTGTCCGCGCGGAGCGGGCATGTTGCTGTGGGCATAAATAGATCCGCTGGACTGGCTATAACGCTTGTAAATAACGACATTGGCATGGCGAATATGAGCCATTTTTTTGGCCAGTTTGAGCGCAGATTCCAAGCCCCCCAAGCCATTTATGAGGTGATCGTGAAAAGCATCTTCCCCCGTGACGGGGCGGCCATCGGTCAGCTTAGGCCAATTTCTCGCGCTAACTTCCAGGTGTGATTTTTTGACAATGTTGAGGAATCTCGCATAGAACTGCGTGACAAATCCCTGAATGATTTTTTTATTTTCCGGCGTCATGGCATGAAACGGCGAGGCGGTATCTTTATTGGGCCCGCTGACAAAAACCGGAGCCTGCACGCCGAGGTAACGCAAGGTGCGGTGAAAGTTGAACAACTGCACGATCACGCCAATTGAGCCAGTGATGGTGGTCGGATAAGCCATCTGGTAATCCGCGGCACAAGATACGTAATACCCGCCGCTGGCGCAAACATCCATCATGGAGGCAATCACGGGCAGGTGGGTTTTACGCCTGAAGGCAAGAATTTCGTGGTACATCATGGCACTGGAGGTCACAGTTCCACCGGGCGTGTTCATCCGCAGCACAACCGCTTTTACGCGCGGGTCATGCTCGATATTGGTCAGTGTCTGCTGGAGGTCACTGACCGGATTATGTCCGCCGCCAAATAGGCCGCCGACAGAGCCGTCCATGAGCATGCCACTGATATTGACAATGGCGATACGATTGCTGACAAACCAGTGCGAGCTTTTTTTTACCATGCGCGGATGAATTCCGCCATGGGTTGGTACGAGGCTGATCTGGATGGTGCGGTCACTGCATCCGGCCAGAACCAGAAGCGAAAAACACACGCCGCCCGCGACCAAGAACCGCCCGGTTCGCAAAATCAAGTGCTTGGCATGGCCCGATATTTTATAGATTTGCAGCATAAAAAGTTGTCC
>JAJYGE010000100.1 GCA_021785155.1 Planctomycetota bacterium | reverse complement strand
GGTTTTCGCCGGCAGATCGCGTATGGCTTCCAGTTTGGTTTCATAGCTCTGGACACGTTTTTCATATTTTTTATGTTCGGTAATCGTGACTTCATCAGGATCAACAATCACCACGCCGCTGTATCCATTAACCACCATCAAATCGCCGGAGACGGTTTCATGCGTGATATTTTCCAGACCCACCACCGCGGGAATCCCCATGGAATTAGCGATAATGGCGGTGTGGCTGGTTTGACCACCGGCTTCAATCGCTATGCCCTTGACGAGTTTGCGATCCAGCGCCGCGGTTTGTGACGGTGTCAAATCTTTGGCGACAATAATCACCGGCCCATCAACATCCGTGAGGCGGATGCGATCGCGTCCGGCCAATTTATGCAGCAATCGCCGCTCAATATCGTAGATATCCTTTATGCGTTCCCGGAAGTATTTATCCGGATGTTCCAGAAAGTGCTTGCCATATTCCCGCAGCGCTTTATGCACCGTGTATTCGGCGGTGTAATGTTGTACCTCAATTCCGCCGATAAACGCTTTCAGTAGTTCAGGGTCATTGAGCAAGCCCAGATGGAAGTAAAAAATCGCCCCGGTTTCTTTCCCCAGATTTCGTGTGGTAGTATCCCGTAATTCACGAATATCATCACTGCTTAAGCTGATGGCCGTTTGCAGGCGTTGTTTTTCGGAATCTGTTTCGGTAACTTTTATTGATCGGCGGCCAATGCGGATTTCATCTTCCGTCAGCAGAAACGCCGGACATATAACTACGCCCGAGGATACACCGATGCCTTTGATTATTTCCATGACCTGCTTCACCGGCTGCGAGGCCCGCCGCGTCGTTTCAGTTGATAACGCGCAGGGGGGTTCGGAGCTATGCAGCGTTGCTTAGAACGCTAAAAATGCCGCTTCCCAATCAATCGGGCTTTCGCGGCTAAAAACACGGTTTTATAGAATAACGCTCTTTCCGCATATTTTCCAGCGCCCCGGCGGCTGGTGCGGCAGTTTGGCGACGGTTTGTGCCCTGCCAATGTCCAATCTGCCACACCCGACGGTCCGGATTCCGTAATTCACAGTTTGCATGGCCGTCTGAACGTGTATAATTAAATCTACATCGCACGTAGCGATGGTTGTACCCGGTAGTTGGAGACTCCCCTCATGAGCGGTATTGAGTCGGATTCCCCAGAGCGTCTTGAAAAAACTTTGCCAGCGTCTGTGTCTCTACGGTGCCTTAACCAGCAGCCATCACCTCTTGATGGTCTGCAACAAGTGCTCGGCGATTATGAGAAAAAAGAAAAGTGTGGCGTATTTGGCGTGGCTGGGCCGCATGATGCCGTGGAGCGCTGCTACTATGGGCTATATGCCCTGCAACATCGCGGACAGGAATCTGCCGGTATTGCCACCACCGATGGCCAGAATATCACAGCCCACACCGGCCTGGGGCTGGTTGCGGATGTATTTAACAAAGGCGTCCTGCGCGATCTCAACGGGATTGCAGCCATTGGCCATGTACGATATTCCACCGCCGGCTCGAACCGCAAATGCAACGCCCAGCCGCTGCTGGAAGAATACAGTGAAGGTCAGGTGGCCGTGGCGCATAACGGAAATTTAATTAACGCCACGCGCCTGCGGGCGGAATACCAGAAATATGGCCATATTTTTTATTCCACCAGTGATACGGAAATAGTCATTCACATGCTGGCCAAGCCGACGCATCAGGAAAAAAGCGATCCGTTGGCGCATGTGCTGCGGCATTTGCAGGGGGCATTTAGTTTTCTGTTTCTGTTTAAGGATCGTATTGAAGCGTGCCGCGATCCATGGGGCTTCCGCCCGCTGGTCATTGGTAAAACCCGCGACGGTTTTTATTGCGTGGCCTCAGAAACCTGCGCTCTGGCCAGCATTCAGGCAACTTTTATTCGCGAAGTTCACCCCGGTGAAATTATCACCATCGACATCGGCGGTACCCATCTGACCAGCCGTTACTTTATCGAAACGCCCGAAACGCCCGCGCACTGCGCGTTTGAACACGTTTATTTTGCCAGCCCGTCAAGCACTATTTTTGGTGATACGGTATTAACTGTACGCCAGAAGATGGGCCGGCAACTCGCCATTGAAGCGCCGGTGGAAGCGGATATCGTCATACCAATTCCTGACAGCGGACGCTCGGCGGCACTTGGTTACAGCAAGCAAAGCGGTATTGCATTTGAAGAGGGCATTGTGCCTAACAGGTACGTCGGCCGGTCATTTATTCAGCCATCCCAGCAAATGCGCGATTTAGCTGTGCAGATGAAACTCATTGTGATTCCTGAAGTTGTGCGGGGCAAACGCATTGTGGTGGTGGAAGATTCAATTGTCCGCGGCACGACCACGCGCGGTAAGATTTTGGCGCTGCGGCGGGCTGGAGCAAAAGAAATTCACATGCGTGTAAGCTGCCCGCCCATTCGCCACCCTTGTTTCTACGGCATCGACTTCCCCACCCCAACGGAATTAATCGCCAATGGTCGAACCGTGGAACAAATCCGCGATTTCATTGAGGTTGATTCGCTGCATTATTTATCTCTGGATGGCATGTTGTCCTGCCTGGGGCAGCCGGAAACACATTATTGCACCGCCTGCTGGTCTGGACGATATCCTATTCCCGTGGATAATACCGTCAGCAAATTTGGTCTCGAACGGCATCAGATGAAAATGTTTGAATAATTGACTCGCGGCGTGACCAATTAGCAGGGGGGATCTCTATATAGGCATTGCAGCAATACGAATGAAGTCATGCCGCTGAGGCGGGGCGGATGGCCTGAGTTTATTTGTACATAAATGTTCGAAACACATATTGGGCTTTCCACCGGATGCGGAATGATGGAGCCTTTTGTTTACCTGAATTCCGGTGCGTAAAATGTCTGCCGGGGCCTATCTCCCGGATCCGGCACAGGAGTATTTAATAATGGATTTTTATGGGAAATTTTATTTCCGGAAGTTATCAAATTCTATCGCGGCGGGATTTGTGCTGTTTCTGCTTCTGCGGATCGGCTTTCCATCGTCGGCCAACGCACAAACTCCACGCTCCCGCCAAAGGGGCGCAGTGCTCGTGGCCGGGCCGGATACTTGGGGGGCCGTCGATGCTTTGGGACGGGTGCTGCCTGATTATCGGCAGGTTGGGCCGCCCAAGCCGGATAAAACGGTGGGTATATTTTATTTCACCGCCAATAATGAGCCGGGCCATCCGATTCTGAATAATGCCGCGATTTTGGCGAAGAATCCCAACGCGATCATTGGTCCGCTCCATTCTCAGCACTGGTGGGGCCAGCCGCTGTTCGGTTTTTACATCAGCTCTGATCCGTTTGTGCTGCGTGAACACGCCGCTCTGCTGGGCGATGCGGGAATCAACACCGTGATTTTCGACAACACCAATGGGCCAACGTATTTCAACAGGGTTCAGAAATCGCTGTTTAAAACCTGGCTGCACATGAAAGCTCTGGGCAACCCGGTCCCGGATTTTGCCTGCTTTGCGGGCAATCGCGCGTGGAATACCGATTATAGAAACATCTATAAAACCGGCGTGGCCAAGAAACTCTGGTTTTACTGGGATGGCAAACCGCTGATGCTCATTCACGGCAATATGCATACGCTGCCTGCCGTCATCAAGCATTTTTTTACACTGCGTTATTGCTGGGCCTGGACGGGCGGTAAAAATAAATGGGGCTGGGATAATACTCCGACACAGGCCGGTGCTGCTCGTACGGACGCCTGGCTTTACTCCTGGCATATCAATCGGCAAATCCCTGAAGAAATGCCGGTTTCCATCGCCGGTTGGGCCAACAGCACCACCGGGCGAAGCTCATTTAATGCCCGCGAACCCGCCCCGGACGCTGAGCATCCGAGCCGCGGAATCTGTTTTTCTCAACAGTGGCAGCATGTGCTGAAAGTCAACCCGCAGTTTGTGTTTATCACCGGATGGAATGAATGGACTGCCGGTTGCTGGCCGGAACCTGACCGGCAATATTTCGCCGGTCATTGGGTCAATAAGGGCTACCCCATTTTTGTTGACGAATACAGCCCGGAATTCAGCCGTGATGCGGAACCCATGCGGAACGCGAAGGGCGGC
>JAJYGE010000074.1 GCA_021785155.1 Planctomycetota bacterium | reverse complement strand
GCACACTTTCGCCGGAAGCCCGCGAAAAGTTAAAACAACTAATTCGGTAAGCATTATTCGCGCGCGACCCGGACGTTGCCTCACGGCGACCTATAATGGAACGAATCAAAACCATGGCTTCAGACGGGTGGTTTGATTGCATCATTTTTAAAGGAAAGATGGTATGGTTGGAATCCGGGAAACGGCGTCTGGGCGCGGAAGCTCAGAATCAGCGGCTTCCAGACGGAATTTGTGATTGGTCGCCATGGAATACTTCGGCAAATCATTGTCGGCATATACCCGTACCAACGGGTTCGCGCTGTTCGAGAATTGCTGGCCGAGACAGAGCATTAGGATGCCGGTCCGGCGGTAAGAGGTGATCATGCTGGAAGCGCGATACAACATCGGTCAATTGGCGAAGGATGCGGAGTTACCGACAACCACTATACGCTTTTATGAACGTAAGAAGCTGATCGTGCCGGTGGGCCGTACGATGAGCAATTACCGCTGGTATGACCAAAGCTCCTTGGAGCGCCTGCGTTTTATTAAACTGGCTCGCAGTGGCGGATTTTCACTTGATGACATTCGCTCCATGCTGGAACCCCATGATGGCTCATCGTCCCAATGCCGTCGCGTGGCGGAGCTGATCGCCCATCGACTGGAGAAAGCGAAAACGCAAATCAAAGAATTGCAGCGGCTGGAAAAAGTGTTAAGCCGCGAGCTGGCATTATGCCGGGCCGGTAAGTCACCGCGCTGCGCCGTGGTTGAGGAATTGCGGATTGCCGCGAAGAAATCGCGCGATTAACGCGTTGAATTGCGTCCGCTCAGGTGCCCTGCAATGACTCTACCCTTCGCCGTTTGTGGCCGATGGGCGCCTGCGGCTGACACTGAATAAAATACCCTCCAAAAAATAATTTCAGCCCCGCTTGACCTTGCACCTAAGTACAAGGTGTACAATTACACAGTGATCCAAATTCCGGGCTTTCCCGGCTTATCCGGAAGGAGGAGGTCTTTGTCCAAGCCGGGTTTAATAAGGAGGTGTCCTATGAAAGTCACGACGTTATTGATGGCCGCAGCGCTGCTGACGGCGCGTATTGGATTGCCGGTAATGGCCGGCACCGGCCCCGGAATTCCGGGCCATTCAATTACCGGTGCCATTGTGACAATGAGCGCCAAGTGTAAGAATCCTCAGTGCAATCCCAAGTCACCGCATTGCAAGAAGCTTGGTTGTAAGCCGGGGAGCCAAGGCGGATACAAAGGTGGCGCCCAGTAGCCACCCCGGCTGCTGCCGCTGACTGTGTTTGGCGGCGGAATCGCCAGTCCCGATTCACCGGGCGACTGTGCAGGCGCGTGCATCACTACGTCTGCACGGTTCCGGTGGGTGTGAATTGTTAAGTCGAATACCGCAGATCATGCGGAAGAATGGAGCTTTTATGATTTCCTGTTGTGGTAATGGTGGCTGTGAAGGTGCAGCAGGAACACTGATTATCATCGGTGGCGGATCAGCCGCATTTTCCGCCGCCACACGCGCGGTGGAACTTGGGGCCGGAAAAGTCACCATCATTAATGACGGCCTGCCGACG
Organism: Planctomycetota bacterium; assembly: GCA_021785155.1. The sequence goes on along the minus strand of JAJYGE010000074.1, from coordinate 2,539 downwards.
GGTGGTACGTGTGTGAATGTCGGCTGTGTTCCGTCCAAAACACTTATCCGGGCCGCGGAATCTCTGTATCGCGCGAATCATAATCCATTTTCCGGTATTAAAACCAGCGGAATCGTAACAGATTTTTCCGCAATTATTGAAGAGAAACGCCAACTGGTCGCCGAACTGCGGCAAGCCAAATATATCAATGTCATCGGTGATTTGCCGCAGGTGCAATTGGTTAAAGGGCAAGCCAAGCTGCTTGATGGTCACAGCGTCGAGATCGGCACAATGCGCTTAACCGCAGATCATATTCTCATTGCCACCGGAGCCACCGCCGCGATACCGGAAATACCGGGCCTTGCGGAAGCGGGCTATCTCACCAATGAATCAGCGTTTGAATTGGAAACCTTACCGGAGTCGTTGATCGTACTGGGCGGACGATACATCGCGTTGGAATGTGCGCAGATGTTCGCGCGTTTGGGCAGCCGCGTAACCGTGCTGCAGAGGTCAAACCATATTTTGCCCACTGAATCAGAGGATATTACCAACGCTCTGACCGGCTACCTCACAGAGGAGGGCTTGGAAATTCTCACCGGCGCTGCGGTAGAACAGGTGCATCGTGGGAAGCAAGGCGTGGTGGTAAGAGCTAAAATCAATGATGAAAAGCGGGAATTTACGGCAGCACAGATTCTTGTTGCCACAGGGCGCAAGCCCAACACCCGCAACATCGGGCTGGAACGCGCAGGTGTGTTGCTGGATGAGCATGGCTTTATTGAAGTCAGTCCAACACTGCAAACCACGCTTCCGGGCATTTGGGCGGCGGGAGATGTGCTGGGGCAAAATATGTTTGTCTATACCGCGGCGTATGAAGGTGCGTTAGCCGCCGAAAATGCATTAACCAAAGCGGATCGGCTGGCGGACTATACCGCGTTGCCATGGGTAGTCTTTACCGATCCGCAGGTGGCTGGCATCGGCATGGATGAGCGGCAAGCCCGTGCGGCGGGCCACGACGCAGAAGTTGCAACATTGCCTTTAAGTTATGTCCCGCGCGCTATCGCCGCGCGTGATTCGCGCGGTCTGATCAAGCTTATCCGCGATAAAAAAAACGATTTGTTGCTCGGGGCTCGCATTCTCGCTCCGGAAGGTTCGGAATTACTGATGGAACTGGCCATGGCGATCAAATTCGGCATTACCGTCCGGCAGATTCGCGAAAGTTTCCATGCCTATCTGACCCTGAGTGAAGGAGTGAAACTTGCGGCTATTACTTTTGGCAAGGATGTAGCGCAACTGAGTTGCTGTGCCACATAAAAGCTTATTTGTCAAAAGAGGTGTAAGATGAACCCACAAAACCAATCCAATAATCCCGGCGACAATTGCTGCACACCCAAGGCTGCACCGCCAAACACGAATCAGGGCCGGAAAGATCCCAAAACATGGTCCGCTGGCGTGGTGGCTATTGGCGCGGCCATACTTTCTTCCGCCTGCTGCTGGCTGCCGTTAGCGCTTCTGGGGCTTGGTGTATCGGCGGCGGCCCTTTCCAAATTCATTGTTGGCGCACGGATGGTGTTTATAGCCATTGCGGTTGCGGCACTGGGACTCGGATTTTACATGAGCTACCGCCGCAAGACCGTCTGTGGCACGGGTGAGGTCTGCTCGCCAAGCGGCTTGGCACGATTCAATCGCGGAATGCTCTGGGTATCCGCCCTACTGGTGCTGGCGTTTGCCACGTTTCCCTATTATAGCGCCCCACTGCTGCAAGCCATGGGCCAGGGTGGCAATAAAGCCTCTTCAGACTCCAATCTACCCGCCAAGACCGTTACAAAATCGGAACCCGCAAGCAACCTCGCCGCCGATACGGCCAGTGCCGCAACGATGCAGTTCCGGCTGTATGCGTATCAGATTAAGGGTATGGACTGTCAGGAATGTGCGGACGGTTTACAGGCCGCAATCGCCAAGATGCCCGGTGTAAAAAAAGTCACGGTCTCTTATCAACATGGTACCGCCCAAGTACAGGCCGGCGCGGGTTTTGACCCGCAAAGCGTAGCCACACGCATCAGCGGTATTGGGTACAAAACGACACTGGTCAGTCCAGGATCGGCATCGACAACCAAGCCGTGTTGCCCGTAAAACACAAGAGTTCCACCAACATGTGTGAAAGAGATCTTGACTCCTGCTAAGGTACGTGGTGCCGATATTGCTTAAATCCCGAAGCGACTTGCTCGATTATGGTCATCGCGTTTCTGGGCAGGTTGATTGGCAGTCCCACGTTCGCACGGCTGGCTGATTCGATGGGGGGGGGGCGTCCGGTGATGATTGTTAACAAGGGCATGATCGCTGTGTATGCCATTCTTTCCGGCCTTGTCGGTCATGCTATAATCAAGTTGATCTATTTGCCGGAGGCGCAGCGCTGCGAACTCAAGTATCAGCGTTGCGTTCTGTATGCAATACGGAGTCTCATTGATGTCCAATATAAGGGCAGTTGCTGATGGGCCAAACATTGATTGGTTCGCCAAACGCTTGTCGTTGGCAGGAACGAAAGGAACGTTAAATGAATTTA
>JAJYGE010000201.1 GCA_021785155.1 Planctomycetota bacterium | reverse complement strand
CGGGGCGGGGGCCAGGAGGCCGTGGGCTTTGGCGCTCGTCGTCAATGTATGTTCCCATACACTTTCCTCCTCCCTTCGCGCCCACAACCCCCTGGCCCTCCGTCAATCCTAATATTTAGGCGTGACAGAGCACTCGTGCCGTGGTAGCGGGTCATTGCCGCGCCCTTCCGCGCCGGTGAATGGGGGTGGCTGGTGCAATGTCGGTTCGGCCGAACCATTGGGTAGTACCGCCCGGAATTATTCGGGGCCAATTGCGTTGATTCCTTTTTCCGGCGTCGACTGTCTTTATTTCGCCGCCAGTTTCGCGGCAATCCGCGCGACATGCTGTCCCTGGAACCGGGCAATGGCCAATTCATTCTCGCTGGGGCCGCGATCACCCTTTGTGCCGGCCAGGGTGGTAGCGCCGTAGGGGGTGCCGCCGGTGATCTGATCCATCGCGACAAGTCTCTGCTCGGAATACGGCACGCCCACAATCACCATGCCATGATGCAGCAACGTGGTATGAAAACTTGTGATGGTGGTCTCCTGGCCGCCGTGCTGCGAGGCGGTTGAGGCAAAAACGCTGCCAACCTTGCCGACCAATCCACCGGTGGCCCAAATCTGGCCGGTCTGATCCAGAAAATTCCGCATTTGTGCGGCCATATTTCCAAAGCGCGTGGGCGTGCCGAAAATGATGGCATCCGCATCGGTAAGTTGCGCGGGAGTGATGACGGGAATATGGGCAAATGCTTTTTGCGCCGCCGCGGCACCATGCTTTTCAAGAATATCCGCTGGAATGGTCTCCGGCACGCGGAATATCTTGACATCCACCCCGGACACCTCGCGTGCCCCGGCGGCAATGGCTTCGGCCATGTGCCAGATGTGGCCATACATGCTGTAAAACACGACGTGAACTTTTGTAGACATATCGAACTCCTTGAAAAAAGCAACAGCAACATCAATTGGTTTAATAGTATACCTTTTAGGGTAGGAAGTCAAATTTAATGGATCAGAGAAACCTCCAGACGATCCAAAAGCCCATGCAGAGAGCGTTGCTCGTCCGGCGACAGGCAATTCATCATTAACCGAACCTGATGAGCCGCCAGCGGGGCCGCTTTTTCAACCATCCGCCACCCTTGAGCAGAAAGGTGCAGACAATAAGCCCGAGCATCCTCCGGGTCCTGACGCCGATAGACCCATTTGCTTTTCTCCATTCTTCCCAGCACAGTGCAGACATTACCCTTGGTTACCAGCAAACTGTCAGCGAGATCCTGCTGTGACACCCCCTGTTTGGCACTCAATATCATCAGCACTTCGAACTGCGAAATAGTAAGTTGAATAGTCCTTAAACTGCGATCTAATTGTTTGGTCATCAGCGAATAGACGCGCGCAATGGCCAGCCAATTCTCACGCGGCAGATCGGCGACGGGTATCAGGACGTTAAGCCGCCGCGAGACGGTGGAGGTTTTTCCGGTCGTGCGCATTGGTTTAATAGTATACTACATGGGCCATCAGGTCAAGCCATGAACTGCGTCTTACATTTTATCGGCGTGACAATATTTCCGGGCACCCGTGGCGGCGGCGGCCGCAGAGCAGGTGAGCACATGCCGGCAACGAGCAACAAGCAACGAGCAACGAACAACGAACAACAGGGAGGGCGCGGAGTGGGCGTGGGCGTCGGGCTATTACCGGGAACAGAGCGATCCTCATGGCTGGGACGGAGCCATTGATGCGGGCATGTGACAGATTCTGCAACGCGGCGGGACCGCCAGCGTTTAGGAGTTGTGGGTTAGGAGTTAGGAGTCGTTTTACAGTATTGGTCAGTATTGATCAGTATTGGTCAGTAATTTCAGAATTGCGCGGAATGGGCGTGGGCGTCGCTTTTTTACCAGGTACTTAGCGATCTCCATGGCCATACGAAATCATTGATGCGGGCATGTTATTCAGTTGCCAATGACCTTGCTCAGCGGGTCTGAGCTATTCGTCGGGAAGGCTATAGGGTGGCAGTAAGAGGGATAATGCGCAACGGCGCTAAAAAATTAAGGATTTGGCCCCGAGAGACCTGGCAGAAGCTGTCACAGGCCCACCTGCACTGTTGAGAACAAGATTAAATCACTGTCGGCGATCAATGCTTCCTAGTGCTTCGCCACACCAACATTTTAGGATGGCCGCCGCTGAAAGGGCACAACCTTCAAGGCCAAGGTTCCTCAGCAACCCTAACATTTTGCTGTGACAGGGCACTAGCCATCCGCAATGGCAGTCGCTGATCAACAGGACCTCCTGCAAGCGATTTTGAGGTACCTTGATGCGCAAAACGCAAAGGGCGCACTTAAGAATAACGGCATTCCCAGTGCCCTGTTCCACCCGTCATTACGGGTGGAACAGGGCACTAGACCGGATGCGAAATACTGTCAATGAATCCGGCCTGAACGTATAGGCAAAATGATTGCTGAAGTGGCCAAACGTTGATTTCCGCGGCGAAATAAGCAGTGGATGGGCGTAGGTGTTTTCCGCGGTGCATGGGCCACTAAGGGTCAATACTTCCCCCCGCGGCTGAATGTCGGCCAAGGCCGTAATATGAAAGGTTGTCGGCATGGCATATCCGGTGGTGTTGGTCACTTTAATAATCAGTTCATCGGACTTTTTATTGATTCCCGCATCGGCAAAAAACCGCAGCGGCGTGTCGTGAACGGTCCCGGCAAGAACCGGTTGGCCATCGAGATAGGCGGTGATGTGTTCTCCGCGCAGTACGATTTTCACCGTGTACCATGGCCCGCTTTTCAGCGTTCCAGGGCGTTGGACCAGCGTTTTTATTTTTCGGTCATGAATGGCTTTTAGAGCAAACGTTTTGTTGCCCGAACCGCCAAATTGGATATCCGCGGCATTCAGCGCTCCGGGATCGCGCCGCACCTGCAATGAAATACCGCCGGTGCCGGCGATTTTTTTCATGCGCAGTCGCAATGTGTAATTGGACCACGCCGGATCGCCCGCCGCGGCGATTTTGTCGCCGGTCCCGCCGGCGGTCTGGGCAAGCACACCCTTTTGCATCCGCCAGTTGGCCCCCCATCCGTTGTACCAGGTAATGTTGTGCCAGAGTTTCAGCCCGCCATTTTTCTTATCAGCGCCGGTGGCCATAAGCGTGCGGCCATCCCGCGTGACGCGAATATCCGTGAACCTGGCGGTGCAGGAATGCGTGATAAACGCAATGCGCCCCGAGATGGACGGTTTTATAACCGCATGGACATGCGTTGGATAGATCACATCGGGCCGATTGTTGCTGAACATCCATTGCACCCAGTAGGAACTGCGGCCAAAAGCGTGCGCGGTGTTAAACTCAATGAGATCCGGCTCCCATTGATAACCATCAGTATTTTGAAACAGCGGCGCATAACTGGCCATACGCACGACATCACAATTGCGCTCCATGCCGGTCATAAACGCCGCTTCCGCCAGAGCATCGCACAAATCGCCGCGCCTGCCCACGACTCCTCCAATGGCCGCATATTCCCCCACCAGGCTGAAGATGGGCGGGTGACGCGGACGGGAATGAAATTGCGATGAATCAACATAATACATGTCCGGCGCGCCGTAATAATGTTCATCCTCCAGGGCAATGAGTTTCACCAGTTGGGGGCTGCTGTCCTGAAATGCCGGCCACGCGGTACGAATGGGAATGATATTGGGAAAATGTTTTTTCAAGGCCCGGTCCATCCGTATGGCATTGCGCAGGTATATCGGGCCTCCATTTTCATTGCCGATTTCAACATACTTCAGACCGAAGGGTTTCGGATGCCCATACTTGGCCCGCAGCGCGCCCCAGCGTGTAGTCGTCGGGCTGTCGGCAAACGCGATGGCGGAAAGCATCCGCTGAATGTAGGGATCAAGCGCCGGTCCCGTGGCACAGGGCATGGGATGCTTGGGAAAGAAATAACCCTCCGGCATCCCCGCAAAGATGTTCTCTGTGTTGTAAAGCGAGTTTTTTTCAAATTGTTCAATTGCGAATTCATCTGGTTTTCTCCATTCTAAAGTTAGTCATACGATCTGGGCCGTGGCGTTTCCGGTTGCCGGCGCCGGGGTCATCATGGCCAGCACCCACGAACCATGTTGCAACATACTCTGCATGTGCCTGGCCTCATCAT
>JAJYGE010000223.1 GCA_021785155.1 Planctomycetota bacterium | reverse complement strand
CTGCCACCGGTGATCTTCCGCAGTAACGCCGCTGTGGCCAAGACATTGATCCCGATTTGTCCATGCGGGAGATCCACCGCCGGCGGCTGCTCAGGGGCCCGACTCTCCACCCGCTTGCGGCATCCAAGGCAATAGCCGCTGATGGTGTGATAGCAGCGGGCCACCACCTTGGCGAGGAGGATGTCTTCCACGATGCGATCATGTTACTGGCGATGTTTTTGCACTTCATCCTCCATGGTGAAATGCAGCATACCACCAATTGCCCGAGCGCGCCAGCGATGTTCTTGCGAATATTTGCCGCGGAGCGGTAAACAGTTACTTGCGTAACTAAGGCTGCATGGACTTCCCGGTTAAGTTCAATTCGTCCCATGAGCGTTGTCACCCATAGCGGCGCGACTGCGTGCTGTACCCCATGTCTCTTTATTAAATCTTGCGCTGTTACCCGGTGCAATGGTTAACCATTTCCACTCACCCTGATGCATCGTTCGTGCAATGAGCATGATCTGACCCACATGATAAGCGGTATGCGTGATCGACCGCATGATCGCCTGGGGTACCGTGTGTGCTTCGCCGCGAATACGCACCGTTCGCCGTAAGTCCTCTACGCTCAATGTTGAGATGGCATGGACCATCGTCTGCCAGCCAGTGTCAAAATAAGCGAGCAATGATGCTCTATCGCCTGGCCACGCGACGAACTCAGAATCACGGTCACGGTCTGGTTTTTCGCCATCGGTGGTCAGGAAGTCGGTCCATCGGCTGCGTAAGTTGCCACCCAAGTGCCTCAGAATGATGGACACACAGTTAATGCCCGGACCAGGCGAAGTATTTAGCTCCACATCGGAAAGTTGCACGACTGCCCCATCAATCATACGCCGATATGACGTAATCATCTCCATCGTCGCCGCCAGCCAATTCTCATCCATTCTTATCAACTCCTGCAATGTGTAATGCTTCCATGGCGCAATACGACAATCTCGCATACCCCTTTGACAATTGGTCGAAGTCGACCATTGCGGCAGCTGTTATCTCCGCTATTGCCATGAACTTATGATACCGTTTTGTTCGATCAAAATGAATTGCGTGATCGCCGTGTACGTAGAGAACGATCTAGCCAGGACGCGCCGTTGTGTACGTTGAATTATTTCTTGTCGGCACCTTTGCCGCCGCCGGTCAAGACGCGCAGGGCGATGCGGATGGGGTCGTAGTATTTGTCCACGACGCGCTCTTTGAGGGGAATAATCGCGTTGTCGGTGATATGGATTTCTTCCGGGCATACTTCCGTGCAGCATTTGGTGATGTTGCATAAACCGATGCCGCCCTCATTTTTCAGCAGGGCGGTGCGGTCCAGCGAATCAAGCGGGTGCATTTCCAGGCTGGCGATGCGCACCATGAACCGTGGGCCGAAAAATTTGTCTTCCAGATCATGCTCGCGCAACACATGGCAGACATTCTGGCATAAAAAACATTCAATGCACTTGCGGAATTCCTGCGATCTATCCACATCTTCCTGCTGCATCCGCCAGGTGGTGTCCGCCTTGGGCGTAAATGGGGGGATTTTTTTATTGACGGTGTAATTCCAGGAAACATCCGTCACCAGATCGCGGATAATCGGAAACGCCTTCATCGGTTGAACCGTGATTGTCTGGCCTTCCACAAAGTCGTCCAGGCGGGTCTTGCACATCAGACGCGGTTTGCCGTTGACTTCGGCACTGCACGAACCGCATTTGGCGGCCTTGCAGTTCCAGCGGCATGCCAGATCATGGGCATGCGTGCGCTGAATCTGATGAATGGCGTCCAGCACCACCATGCCATCCTGCACATCAACTGTGTAGTCAACGAGTTGACCACCGGTCTTGTCGCCACGCCATACTTTGAATGTTCGCGTGCTCATTTTTTTTCCTTGGCTTTCTTTTCTTCAACCAGCGCAATCACGTTCGGTGCCTGGATCACCGGACAAGGTTCCACATGCATCGCATCCCCTCGCTTTGCCGATACGATATTGTGTTCGCCCCAATAATCATCATATTTGGGATAATCCAGACGACTGTGGGCACCGCGGCTTTCTTTCCGCATCAGGGCCGCCCGGGCGACCGCTTCAGCGCATACCAGCATATTGCGCAAGTCTTTGCACAGATGCCAGCCGGGATTAAACATCCGCTGCCCTTCATTGATGCCCACATTGGCGGCGCGATGTTTGAATTCTTCGAGTTTGGCAACCGCGGCGGTCAAATCTTTTTCCTCACGGAATATGCCCACCAGACTTTCCATCATGGTTTGCAGATCAACGTGCAGTTTATAGGGGTCTTCCGCGTTGGGGCGGCCAAAAAATCCGGTCATTTCCGCGGCGGCGCTTTCAACCTCGGCTGCGTCAATATTCGCCGGTTTTGCATTCTTTGCATATTCAGCCGCGGCCGCGCCGGCCCTGCGTCCGAAGACAATCAGATCAGAAAGCGAATTGCCACCCAGGCGATTAGCTCCGTGCATTCCGCCGGAGCATTCACCGGCGGCATACAACCCCGGCACGCGCGTAGCGGCGGTTTCCGCATCTACCTTGATGCCACCCATGGCGTAATGGGCGGTGGGACCTACTTCCATCGGCCCGGTGGTAATATCCACATCCGCCAGTTCTTTGAACTGATGATACATGCTGGGCAGCTTTTTCTTGACGTATTCGGCTCCACGATGGGAAACATCTAAAAAGCAACCGCCATGGGGTGATCCGCGGCCTTCTTTCACTTCGGTGTAGATGGATCGGGCCACCACATCGCGCGTGGAAAGTTCCATGCGTTTGGGATCATATTTTTCCATGAAGCGTTCATTTTTATTATTGCGCAGGATGCCACCCTCGCCGCGCACAGCTTCGGTTACCAGCAGTCCCTGCACGCCCGGCGGCCAGACCATACCCGTGGGATGGAATTGAACAAATTCCATGTCCAGCAATTGCGCCCCGGCGTTATAACCCAACGCGATGCCATCGCCGGTGCTTTCCCAGGAGTTGGAGGTAATGCGGTACATTTTGCAGATGCCACCGCTAGCCAAAATCACGGATTTGGCCTTGAACACCACAAAACGGCCCGTCTCCCGCCAGTAGCCGAAGGCTCCGCACACGCGGTCACCATCTTTAAGCAGGCGGGTGATGGTGCATTCCATATAAACATCAATACCCTGATGGATGCCTTTATCCTGGAGGGTACGGATCATTTCCAGGCCGGTACGATCACCGACGTGCGCCAATCGGCGATAGGTATGACCGCCGAAAGGCCGCTGGATGATTTTTCCATCGGAAGTACGGTCAAAAACAGCGCCCCATTTTTCCAGTTCGTTGACACGATCGGGAGATTCTTTGGCGTGAATCTCGGCCATGCGCCAATTGTTGAGGTACTTGCCGCCGAAAATGGTGTCCTGAAAATGCGTTTGCCAGTTGTCCGCTGAATCCACATTCGCCAGAGCCGCCGCCACGCCGCCTTCAGCCATGACGGTGTGCGCCTTGCCCAGAAGGGATTTGCAGATCAGCGCGGTTTTCATGCCCATGGCGGAGCATTCAATGGCCGCCCGCAACCCGGCACCGCCGGCACCGATGACAATAACATCATGTTCGTGCGTTTCATATTTTTCGTCGTAAACGTTAATGAATAATCCTCACATCATGCCAGATACCCATAGCGCAAAGCCGGATATACAAATCGGTAAAACCAACTGAGAACAGGCTGACCCAGGCCCATTCCATGTGCTTCAAATTCAGAATGGTCACACCGCCCCACAATTTGTAGCGGGCGCGGGCGGATGCGGAGCAACTGAAGCAATCCAGCTTTCCCCCCACGAGGTGCCGCAACGAATTGCAGCCGAAACTGAAACCGGACAGTGCAATAACATTGAACAACATGATCAGTGTGCCGACGCCCACGCCAAAATGCAGATGCCCGTTTTTCCCGGCAAAGAAAAATGCCCGGATCGCGTCATACCAGAGGAATCCCACCACAATAATTCCCAGATACCAGAAATAGCGGTGGATATTCTGGAGAATAAAGGGAAACGCTGTTTCGCCCTTGTATTTGCGCCCCGTTGGTTCCCCCACCGCACACGCCGCTGGAGAGAGAAAAAACGCCCGATAGTACGATTTGCGATAATAATAACAGGTGGCCCGGAACCCCAGCGGAATCCACAAGATAAGAAAAGCATAAGAGAATGGGACATTCACACCCAATAATGACTTCACATCCGGTGAATAGAAGGGCGAGAGATAATAGGCACCATGGCCTGTGTATGCATAAAAAGATCCCTGCCACGCCGCCCATGTCGAATAAATGCCGAAGGCGGTAAGCCCCAGGAAAACACTAAGCGGACCAACCCACCATGCGTCCGACCGGGATGTAACGCCCAGGCCTTTGCGATCCAGTACAGAAGAAGATGTTGATTCCGGCATAACTTCCCTTTTCACGTGCCTCAATAATCGCGGCACCGGGCGAACTGAAAATGACAGCCCCTCAAGCAAGAGGCCACAATTCAGTTTTCGGCAGTTGGCTGATTGTAGGAACCGTTGAAAGTTGTGTCAATTTATGTTGCGCCGCCAAAAATGTATTTACGTCCAGTGCCATGTCGTGTAAGATTCCGAATCTCAAATCATGTTCGCGTTTGGGCGGACGATGCAGGAGTGCTGTAATGAGCCGATGGTCGGCGTATCTTTTGTTGGTTCTGTTCTCTTTCGGCGCTGCGTCGCGCGCCTCGGCGGCGGTCAATCTCGAAACGGTCTCCGCGTCAAACTTATCCGCGCGTGCCAATCATTGGAACGGTGCCATTGCGGTCCTCAGTAATTCCGGCGATAAGGCCATTCATGCGAACTTATTTGTCCGCATGAATCGGATGTCCAATGTTGATTTTGTTCAACCGGTGTGGCTGCCCGCTCGGAGCAACGAGACAATTTCACTTCCAATTTTTTGTCCGTTCGCCCGTCCGGGCCAGAAAGCGACAAATTATTCCGCCTGGCTGACCCTCGGAACGACTGGGCGTATTATCGCCCGCAACAGCGGTGACATATTTATGCCCGCAGTTCGAAATGCCACCTTGGCCGTTACCGGTAACAATGATCAGACGACGGCCGGGCTTGCGGTGCAGATGCGGCAGCAACAAGGCCTTTCTTCCGTGATAGGTTATTCCAACAGTTCGCGATTGCCATTTCTGGCGTCGGAATATGATGGCGTTTACGCGGTGTTCCTGGCTCGACGCCGGATGAATCTTGCCGGCCAGCAGATCGACGCGATGCGACGCTGGCTGGTGGGCGGAGGTCGGTTGTGGATGCAAGCCCCAAAAGTTCGTGACCGCGTCGGCCAGGCTCTACTGGGGGCTGATTGGACCATAACCAGGGTGGGCCAGACGCACACCGCCACGCTCCGATACTCAGGACGCTCAATAAGTCCCAATGTTCTACACCTTAAAAAAGCGATTCATCTGGTTTATCTTTTGGCACCGGGATATACCGTTGTGGAAAAAATTAATGGCTGGCCGGCGGTGCTCACACGCCGAATTGGCCGGGGCCGCGTATTTATCTGCTGCGTCAATGGCCGCGGTTTGCTCAACAAGGATAAAAAGGGCGGAGCCAATCTGTGGCCGATTGTCCAACGTTTTTATCAGGCGGCAAATTTTAACGTGCCCATGGCGATCCTCAAGCACAGCGCAACATCGCAAATAGGCTATCGGATTTCCGGCCGCATGGTGGTGGGATCGATTCTTGTCGGGTTAACAATTCTACTTTTATTTATCGGCTTGGCCCTGGGACGAAAAGATCGTCTGGAGCGACTGGCTCCCATCGCCATCGCTTTGGCGGTGGTGGCGGGTGTACTTCTTATCATCAATGGTAAACTCAATCGTGGGCGTGTGAATCTCACTGTTTCCACCTATCAGATCGCCACCGCCTCGCCCAGCCAACATCTCCTGGCCATAACCGGGTTTTCTTCCATATTTTCCCCCCAGGCGAAGGGGGCGGAAATGACCACTTCGTCCGGCTTCACCCTCAATGCTCAATCCAGCTTCGCCAAGCAGACTGATGTCCGCATGGTGGCCCAATCAAACGGGAAGTTCCGATGGCAGAATGTGCATCTCCCTTCCGGAGCCACTCTTGATGTACCCTTCCACAGCAGCCGGGCCGCTGATCACTTACGCCCGATTGTCGGCACATTTGGCCCGGCGGGCCTGGTCATTTCCGGGCCGCCATCGCTGCTGGCCGATTTGCGTGATGCCGCCATCGTCGCACCGCGCCGCGCAGTGGCCTTAATTCACGGAGCCTCCGGTACCCGATTGGCCGGTCGCGGGCAGATTCTGCCAGCCGGTCAGTTTATCCAATCCGCCTTTCTTACCCGCAGTCAGCAGCGACACAATACCATTGAAGCGAGGCTTTTTACCGCGGGTGGGCCAACGGGTCCGGTGTTGCTGGGCTGGCCGACCAAGGCCATGCCGCTGGTTCATCTTACGCGTCATCCCGTGACCATGAATCAAACCCTGCTGGTAATCCCCTTGCACATGGAGAACAGTGTGCCGGGAACGCATGTGACATTGCCTTGGCCATATTTGTCCTACACGCTGGTGCCCGGACCCGGCCAGCATGCTCCGGCCCCCGTATTTGATAGTCGCCTGCACCACTGGTTGCGGGACCTTTCTTCACCAGCGCACATTTACATTCGTTTTCAGTTGCCACGGCAGGTTTTGCCGCTCAAAGTCACCACAGCACTGCTGACGGTGAAAATAAGTTCTCCGGGCCGTCCGGTTTCGGTCAAGGTTTCGGTCCACGGACGATGGGTACAGGTCGGTTCCCGGACTAGCGGCGGCGGCGGCGGCGCGATGAATCTTCGGCTGACTTCCGCTGAACTGGCGGATATAAATTCCAGCGGGGGATGGCAATGTGAGGTCAGCGTGGGCGGCGATGCGAATGCCGCCGTCACCTGGCATATTAAAACGGTTCGCTTGACGGTGGCGGGAACAGTCCAGCCCACCCCTTGAAAGAACGTTGATTTCCCGGACTGAATATGGAAATGATTATGAGTGACACACCCGTTGTGGAAACAGTGGAATTAACCAAGCGCTATGGCGAGTTTACCGCCTTGGACATGCTGAGCATTCGTCTGGAAAAAGGACAGATACTTGGGTTCATCGGTCCCAATGGTGCGGGTAAGACCACCACCATCAAGATTCTTGTCGGCTTGATCCGTCCCACCAGCGGCAAGGCGTCCATCAACGGTGTTGATTGCACGACCAATGCGCGTAAGATCAAACACCTGGTGGGCTATATGCCCGATACATTCGGTTCTTATGATAATATGCGCGTACGGGAATATCTGGATTTTTTCGGCGCGGCGTTCAAAATCCCACGCAAAAAAAGACTGGATCGCATCAATGCGGCGCTGGACATCACCGGTGCCGGGCACATGGCGGATCTCTACGTGGAAAGCCTTTCCCACGGCATGAAACAACGTGTGGCCATCGCCCGTACGCTGCTGCATGATCCGCCCGTACTGATTCTTGATGAGCCTGCCAACGGCCTGGATCCGTCCGCGCGCGTTGAAATGCGGGAAATCCTCCTGAATCTTGCCCGGACGGGCAAAACGCTGATTGTTACCAGTCATATTCTGCCGGAATTGGCGCGAATTTGTAATATGGTCGCCATTATGACGCATGGAAAGCTCAGGGCGTTTGGCACATTGGATCAGATTATGCAGAATGTGCGGCACCAGCGCATGATAGAAATTCAACTGCTGTCGGAAGAAGATGTAACCCAGGCGGCGGAAATTCTCCGTGCAAATTGTGGAGAGGCCGCGCAGGTTTCCGAAGCGCCCTCGGAATTGATGGTGCGATTCAACACCACCGGCAATGAACAGAGTCTGGCTCTGGCGTTGCAGCGCCTCACTTCCGCCCAGGTGCGCGTAAGCCAGTTTCGGGAAATGCAGCAGGATCTGGAGGACGCCTTCCTCTCCGTCACTCAGGAATCCCAGGCCACAGCGCCGACACCGGCTCCGGAGGTGCCCTCGTGAATAATCCGATTGTACGCCGCGAACTCATTGGCGCGCTGCGAAAGCCTAATATCGCCACGCTGCAAGTGGCATGGCTGGCCATATTGTCGGCGGTCATGATCATGCGCTGGCCCGCGGGCGGGCGTGTGAATCTTGCCGGCACGCAAGCGCAGCAGGTCTTGAGCCTTCTATCGTGGACGATTCTCGTGGGTGTCATGTTGGTGGCACCGGCGTTTCCCGCCGCATCGGTCGTGTCGGAAAAGCGATCTGGCACCTTGGCTCTACTGTTGAATTCACCGCTTTCACCGGGGGCTATTTTCCGCGGCAAACTCATCGGCGCACTGGGCCTGCCGATTATTTTGATGCTTCTTACGATCCCCGCCATGACGGCCTGTTTTGCCATGGGCGGTGTGAGCCTGATGCATCAGGTGCTTCCGCTTTATCTGATTTTTATTCTCGTGGCATTGGAATCGGCATCGGTGGGATTGTATGTCAGCATTCGCGCCAATGATGTTGATTCAGCCATCCGCCTTACCTATGCGGTGTTATTTGTTCTGGACCTGCTGCTGTTGATTCCCTATCGGCTGGTCGCTGATACCCAGAATCCGACACTTCTGCTTATTGGCCGGTGGCTGGCGTCATTTTCACCCTTGCCGGCCATCTTGCACGTTTTAGGTTCCAATGCGGTTCATGCCGGAAATTCCGTCACCGGGGGAACTTCCATAATCACCCGATTTGCTCTTAGCTCTCTGGCGCTAAGCGCTGTATTGGGAATGCTTAGTATTAAGCGTCTGGGACAATGGCTCTTTGACCGCCCGCGCCCCAGCGGCAAAATGACCGACGATCGTTCGACGCAAGTGCGGACCTATCGCCGCATCATGTATCTCTGGTTTTTTGATCCGCAACGCCGCAGTGGTCTGATTGGTCCTCTCAGCAATCCGGTCATGGTGAAGGAGTTTCGCACCAGCCGCTTTGGCCGCTCACACTGGATGATGCGGCTCGTGGGGATCTGTCTGATTGTCTCACTTGGCCTCATGCTGGCCGCCGCCTATGGCTCCATCAGTTTTCAGCCCCGGACGCTTGGAGAATTGATGGTGATCTTCCAGGTAACGCTGATTGTGCTTATTACACCGAGTTTGTCCGCCGGGCTGATCAGTTCTGAACTCCAGAACAAATCGTGGCAGCTTCTGCGGGTCACGCCGCTAAGTGCCACCAGCATTGTTCTGGGAAAACTCATGAGTGTCTGCCGCACGTTGCTGCTGCTCCTGCTGGCCACACTCCCCGGCTACGCCGTGATGCTATTAATTGATAAGGCCCAGGCCGATCGTGTCGTCACTGTGTTAATAACGCTGGGACTCATTGCTCTGTTCTGTTTATTGGTCAGTAGCGCCATCAGCAGTTGGTTCCATAGAACGGCGCAGGCGACAGCGCTTTCTTATGCGCTGCTGCTGGGACTTTTTGGCGGCACGCTGGTCTTCTGGGTTGGGCGCGGCACGCTTTTTTCATTAAGCATGGTGGCCAATATCCTCCAGTTTAATCCTCTGGCGGCGGCTTTGGCCACCATTCATGCGCCCGGCTTTAATGACTATAATTTTGTGTTGACGAACTGGTGGTTCATGCTGGCGGTGATGGGTTTGGCCTCCGTTATCCTGATTTTCCGGACATGGCGTTTGACCCGGCCCGATTAGTTTCTGCGAATGGTTGAAGTGTGATGTTGATCCGTATTGATAATTTTTCCGCCAGAGATTCCTTTTTGGTCCTGGCTACCAAATTCTGCCGAAGCGTGCCGGTCACAGTGGCCATGATGTTCATGGCGTTACCCGCGGCACGGTCATACGCCGTCAGGCCGACCGACGGCATCGGAAATCCGATGTTGCGATCACCGGAACTTCCGGCCATTCATGAACGCCTGAAATTTAATCGTGCCCTGACCCAATTATGGTATCTGGCCCTGCGGCAAAAAGTGCCTGAAGTGATCTCAAAAACATGCTGCGCCATCCGCACTGCCGCGGCCCGACAAGACCCCTATATTCATTCCCTCGTGGTACCTCTGGAGCATCTGGCGGTTTCAAAAGCGGTTCCTTTGACGGTTCGCATTTCGGTTGTCAGCGCTCTGGCCGCCATCGGCGACCGCGGTACCGAAGCAGTGATGGCGCATCTTGCCGCATCCAAGCATGCCGCATTTGCACTGGAACTTGACCCGATATTGGCACGATGGAAAGCTGCCGATATGTCGGCGGTCTGGCTGCGGCAATTGCGGCCCGGTGCCGCAACGTTACAAATTCAATGCGCCGCCGCCCGAGCTGTGGGGATTGCCCATATCCGTACTGCGGACGGCATATTAAAAACAATTGTTCTCAATGGTCAATATCCGGTGGCTTTGCGGATGGCGGCCGCGCGATCACTGTCCATGCTCCGTCCAACCGGCTTGGCGGCGCTGGCCACAGAACTGCTCAAGGTCAGGGGATATGGTCTGACGCAACGGCTGATCGCCTGTACGACCGTATCCGGAGCGGTCAGTGTTTCGCAACGTCACATGCTGCGCCACTTCGCCACCGATGCAAACTCCGCCGTGGCCGCCATTGCCTGGCGATCATTGCTTACGCATAATGTTCACTTGCTGCAGCCACTGACCGCCAAAATGAGCACCAATGCCGATCCGACCATCCGCCTGCTGGTGGCGCGAACATGGCGGAAAATCGGAGGTACCACATCCATAAATGGCTTGGCGCAACTGCTGGGGGACCAACGTCGTCCCATCCGCTGGTATGCGCGTGCGGCTTTAATTCAACTGGGGGCTGAGACTGCTTCCCGATCCGCGGTTCTCCGCGCCTGCCGGTCTGTTATACACAGTACGCAACCGCTGGCAATTCATCAGGCATGTCTGGTGCTCGGTGCTCTTGACGATAAAGCATCAGCGCAAGATTTTCTCGTATTATTGAATCATGACAGTCCCACCGTGCGATTGGGCGCGGTGGTTGCCTTACGACGGGTGGCGGTTCCCCGCACCATGCCGGAATTACTGGCTTTCGCTGAAACGACAGCCCAAAACTCCCAATACGCGTTTGCGCATTTGAATAAAGCCGCCTATGTGCCTCAATTTAACGCGGATAATTTGCAGCTCGCACAGGCATTCCAATGCTTCGGCATCATGCACTATCGCCCAGCCCTGGCGCTGATGATTGCCTGTATTCCCAAGCACGCCCCGTATGGTATGCAGGCCCGGGAGGCGGCCATCTGGGCCATAGGCATCATTGATAACGGTCAAAGCCATCCGCATCTCGCCCGGGAATTGGCCCAGCGTCTGGATGATATGGCGTTGCCTATGCCGGAATTTGAACAAGTTCGGATGATGTCTGCCATTACATTGGGCCGCATAAATGGTCGCGCCCAACTGGTGGATTTAAAGGCATCTTTTGAGACCGAGGACATCGGCAATATTTCCTTGGCTTGCCGTTGGGCTATCGGCAGGCTTACTGGAAAAATGCCGCCACTGCCCCACGCCAGCGAGCTGTTCCAGACCGGATTTCTGATTCCCTTGGGAAAATGATCGCCGCGGATCACGCCAAAAGCGGCTCAATGCGTGGATGAATATATCGTCAGGTGGGGCGGCAAATTTATTTTATGTTGACGTCATCGTGTGGCTTCTGTCGGCGTTCCGCCTGTTATGACTTCTCCCTTGATCTTCAATCTGATTGCCAAGTCATTTCCGATAACAGTAACATGAGTCTGATAACCAGTTTCGCAACAAATCAGAGATTTAACAGCCGGAATTGTGTTGCTAAATTCTAGGATTAATGGCATACTGATTTCATGAGAGCCGCTAATTCCGGAGCGAGGGTTATCTTGGAGTATTCAAGGCTGCCTCGGGAACCGGATGGAACATTGGGAGACTCTCCTTTATCGTTTGATAAATTATGAGCGAATAAAATAATGCGTTGGGTACGAAGTTGTTTTTGCCGGATGTGATGGAGCTATGATGATGCGTTTGTTTTCTTGCGGTTTGTTGAACCATGAAACCCGCGCCAAGCGAGTACCGTCGGTCACAGGAAGTCTGGGCACCGTTCTGTTTGGATCATTGCTGGCGGCAGGCATTTTGGGACAAGCCCATAATGTTAGCGCCACAACGGTGCCATCCATCGCCGCTGGTGCCTACGGATCGACCAATTGGGGGGGCTACGCGGATGTTGTCGCCTCCAGTTCAGCGAACCTATTTACGGCAGTCTCCGGTCAGTGGACCGTACCAACGATTCAGGAGCCGGCTGGCGCATCAAGTGCCTATTCCGCTTTCTGGGTAGGCTTGGATGGATTTAATTCCAATACCGTTGAGCAGACCGGGATTGAAGCCCAAATTAGCGGCAGCACCACCACATATTACGCCTGGTATGAGATGTATCCAGCTGCGGAAACTCCGGTATTTACCGTTGCGCCGGGAGATATAATTACCGCTTCGGTAAATTACGATACCAGCACCGGAAAATTTACGCTCGCTATAAGTGCTAAGACATCCAAGGGTGTTTCAGCCGGCAGCTATTCGATCAGCCTGGCCGGTTCAGGTGAGGCGCGAACTTCCGCCGAATGGATTGCGGAGGCCCCAACCATTCAGTATTACAATGGCACCCAGCAATTATCCACACTCGCTAATTTCGGCAGCGAGACGTTCTCCAGTGCTTCGGCAACTTTGGCCGGAACCACGGGATCCATCAGCGGCCTGTCTTCTCTGGCATCAGTTGATTCAATTGAAATGCTCAAACAAACATCCAACGGTTATGTGCCACTGGCCATCCCCTCGGGCTTAACTAACTCCGGTAGCGCCTTTACTGTTACATACGTGCCGGAACCGGCGTCGCTGGCAATGCTGGCATTGGGAATGGCGGCGATTCCGCTGTTGCGGCGTCGCAAATCCTCGCGTGCATAACCACTGAAGCCACACTTTTTTCAGGCCCCGCGAATCGTTTTAATCGTCATGTCCCCATCATTCATACCGGCATACGTGTCGCCTACGGTTTGCAATCTTACGCATTCAGATGTGCGTTGTAAGGCACCGCAGGGCGACAATGGCCGCGGTACGCTTGTCTGTACATCGCAAGATCTTTTACTCTGGGAGTGTATGGTGGAAACCGGTACGATATAAGCAATGTTTTGGAATATTAACGTATGAATGCGATGATCCTCTCCATTGGCGATGAATTGATTTCCGGGCTGACCATTAACAGTAATGCCGCCTGGCTGGCACGGGAACTTTCCGCATTGGGAATAAACTGCGTGTCGCAACTGACCGTGAGCGATGATCAAGCCGCCATCGTGGCCGCCATCCGGAAATCCCTCGGCCAATGCGATGTTATGCTGATAACCGGTGGTCTAGGCCCCACGGAAGATGATCTTACGCGGGCCAGCCTGGCACAGGCAATGGGTGAACCGTTGGTGCCGGATGAGGCGGCCCTGGCTGATCTCGAATCTTTTTTCAACCGCATTAAACGCGCCATGACCCCCAACAACCGCTTACAGGCCATGCGTCCCGTCTCCGCGCGGTGCGTCGCTAATTCCTGCGGTACCGCGCCGGGAATCATCGCCCGTTGCGGAAATACTGATATATTTGTCATGCCCGGTGTACCCATGGAAATGAAAACGATGTTTGATCGATCATTCCATCCGATCCTCAACGCGGTCACCGGTGGTATGGTGCGGCAGATAAGCAAGCTCAATATCTGCGGAGCCGGTGAATCATGGATTGGCGCACAGATTGCCGACTTGATGCAACGGGGTGCCAATCCAGCGGTGGGCACTACGGTCCATGACGGAATTGTTTCGTTGCGTATTTATGCCAGTGGCAAGCGTGACACGGTTGCGGCGATGATCGCCCAGACATCCGAAGCGGTGCGCCAAAGACTTGGAGCGCTTATTTTTTCGGAAAATGATGTGCCGTTGGAGCAGGTTGTTGGGAACGCGTTAACACAACGGAAACAAACCATTGCTACCGCGGAAAGTTGCACCGGCGGGATGGTGGCAATGATGCTGACCAACATTCCCGGCAGCTCTAAATATTTTTCTCGCGGTTGGGTGACGTATAGCAATGATAGCAAAATCATGGAATTGGGCGTTGATGCTGAATTAATCCGACGCTGCGGGGCGGTCAGCAAACAAGTGGCAATGGCAATGGCGGTACGAGCGCGGGAAAAAGCCGACGCCACCTGGGGTATCAGCATAACGGGAATCGCCGGCCCGGATGGAGGCTCTCCGGAAAAGCCCGTAGGATTGGTATACATCGGCATTGCCGGGCCGGAAGATGGCGGAACTGTATATGTCCGGGAAGGCCATTTTCCAGGTGACCGACAAACGGTGCGCCTGCGCAGCAGTCAGATGGCGCTGACACTGCTGCGACTAAAGCTCGACGGATATGATCCGGAAAAGGTCCTGCCGCAATGACCCCAATTGCGGTCATACGCGTAATATCCGTTGATAGGGGGCCGGGGTACGAGTTTCCATGACGAACCCTTCTCTAAGCGCCGGCATTTATGCCGCTGATTTCGCTGTTCGCCCGGAAAAAAAGCCACGCCCATTGAATTGATAGGGACCATGAGAGATATTCTGTCTCCGAAAGTGTAACGTTTCCCGGCGGGTAATGACTTTTTTTATTTTTCCGGACGGAATAGCGTTTGTGTAGGTAGGCTGCGGAGTGGGGGGGGGCTCTTCCAAATGTGCTCGATTCATTTTGATTGTGTTCACTCCAATGCCGCCAGGGCATCATCAAGTGTGCGACAGGTGGTGATTTGCATTTGTCGATCCGCGGCTGCGGCGGCGGCCCTGTCGGTTTCGCTGCGGTGAATGGGCACCAGCAGGCGGCTGTACCCCAGCCGTCCGGCTTCACTGATGCGCTGGCCCAGTGAACCAATTTGTCGAAACTCACCCAATAAGCCTAATTCACCCATCACCAGCGTCCGGCTGGAAAGGCCGCGTTTCATCCGGGCTCCGGCGATGGCCAGTGCGATGGCCGCATCCGCAGCCGGGTCGTTGACGCGCATGCCTCCAACCACATTTACAAAGACATCCTGATCCACCAGTCGCAGACCGGCGCGTTTTTCCAGCACGGCGATAATCATGGCGACACGATTGGCGTCACACCCGCTGACCTTTCTCCGGGCGGCCCCCAACATGCTGTCGGCGGTCAGGGCTTGAATTTCCAGAGCCAGCACGCGGGAGCCCTGCGTGACGGCGCAGATGACACTGCCGGGCGGAGAACCGGCGTGCGGTTCAATGAGCAGTGCCGAAGCGTCTTCCACGCTTTCCAATCCTGCCGCTCCCATGCGAAACAGGCCGACTTCCAGGGTATTGCCGTGGCGATTTTTTACACAGCGGACAATGCGATGATCATGGTGCGTGTTACCCTCAAAATACAGGACCGTATCGACAATATGTTCCAGCAGCTTGGGGCCGGCCAGCAGGCCCTGCTTGGTAACATGCCCCACGAGACATACCGCGGTTCCGCCGGCCTTGGCCAGATACACCAGCTCCGTGGCACAATCGCGCAGTTGTGAAACGCTGCCCGGTGGCGATGCGTTGGTGGGTTCATAAATCATCTGCACGGAATCAATAACACAAAGATGGGGGCGCAATTTTTGAATCTGCCGGCCAATTTTTTCCAGGTTGGTCTGGGCATAGACCAGAAGGCGGTCATCATCCACACCGAGGCGTTTGGCGCGCAGTTTTGTTTGCTGGGCGGATTCTTCACTGCTGACATACAGCACGCGATGGCCTTGGCGCGCCATGCGATCGCCCGCCTGTAAAAGTAACGTGGATTTGCCGATGCCCGGATCACCGCCCAGCAACACAGCGGCACCTGGAACGATGCCGCCGCCCAGAACCCGATCAAACTCCGGCAATCCGGTGGGCATGCGCGGGATATCAAATTCCGGAATTTCCGATAATGGACGTGCGGGAGCATCCTCCTGGGCGGCGAAATGTCCGGGTCCGGGTTCCCCCGCTTCGTCCGATAAGGCGCGCGGTCGATGGGGATCGGCGGCCGCTTCGGTCATCTGTTCTAAACTGTCCCAAGCACTACAATCAGGGCATTTGCCCATCCATTTAGGCTGTATTGCGCCACAATTACGACAAACGAAATAGGTCTTTTGCTTAGCCATGGGCTGGATTATACCGGAGGTATCAAGATTTTGAGATTTGGATTTGAATACTTAAAATTCACAAATTCACAATTTGCAATTTTCTGCCATTAAATAAAATGAAGTTTTTTTGCTTGTGTTTCTTGGGAGAAAAGTCGAAAATAAAGCTTGGATGAGCCTAAACGGATTTACCGAAAGGAGGTTCGCCGACAAACAGTGTTCAATCCAAATGATTGAACTGAAAGAACCGCGCCAGCGGCGTCAAATTTGAATTGCTCCGGAAAAAACACGCTATTGTTGATTCCACTTATGTCCGGTGCACTCAAATGGATGTCGATGGGGCGGTTTTTCATGCGCCCGATAATTTCTGTGCACGATGACAATACTATGAGTAATCAAATTAATTAGAATCGTTCCAGCGGATCGCGTCGCAGAGACAGCGGCTTATCTAATAACTCGCTTAATATAAAAACGCTGCGCAATGTATGCGGATTGTGCATGACGGCCCGAACGGTCTGTGCGGCTGTGCGCGGCGTGGGTTGGGGCGACGCACGAGGTATTGCTTTTGCGGCGGGTGCTGCGGAACCCTGGCTGGCGGCGGCACCGTCTGCATCCGCGCCTGCGGAGCGATTTTCAGGAGGTGTCCCCTTTTTTGTGCGCGCAGGCTGCGGTGAACTAGCGGCTGGCTGCGCCGATGTACGGATAAATGAAGTTGATGGTGCCACAATCTGCCGGACTGATTGTGGCCGTGGCGTCGCGGAACGCGGTGCGGCCTGGGGCCGGATATTTTGGCGCCGTGCTTCCTGCGCCGCCCGGCGGCGGGCCTGCTCAGCCTGTAATTGCTGAATGCTTATGCGCCCGGCGAGAATATCCTGTGCAAGTTGCTGTGGATCTTTCGGAATCTGGCCCATACTGGAATCCTCCGGATTGGAGTTACGTTTTCAGATCTCAATAGAGGGGTCTTCAAACGCAACGTCAGAATTTCACACGTATTGCCCGTCGGGTTACTTCGACGGTGCGATGTCACCCACGGCGGATGGATATACATCACGTTCCCGCGGGCCGGTTATCCGTACCGGAGCCGGTCGCGTTTGAGCCGCCGATGGATTCGCGCATTTGCGTATCAGCCTGCATATTTTTCATGCGGTAATAATCCATAATTCCAAGATTGCCGGCGCGAAACGCTTCCGCCATTGCCAGCGGTACCTGGGCTTCAGCCTCAATAACCTTGGCGCGATTAAACTGGGCCAGAGCCTTATTTTCCTGTTCCTGTGCCACTGCCAGTGCCCGGCGTTTTTCCGCCTCCGCCTGCGCCAATTGTTTAGCCGCCTCCGCCTGGGCAATCTGTAACCGGGCACCGATATTTTCACTGACGTCCATATCGGCAATGTCAATGGAGAGTATCTGAAAAGCTGTGCCGGCATCCAGCCCCTTGGCCAAGACGGTCTTGCTGATCATGTCCGGCTGTTCCAGCACATGCTTGTAGGTGTCGGCTGAACCGATCGCCGCCACAATGCCCTCACCGACACGGGCGACGATGGTTTCTTCGCCGGCTCCGCTGACCAGTTGGCGCATGTTCGTGCGGACCGTGACGCGGGCCTTAACGCGCAATTGAATGCCATCCTTGGCTACGCCTTCATGTGTCTGCCGACCACTGGCGGCATTGGGCACATCGATAACGCGCGGATTTACGCTGGTCTGCACCGCCTCAAGTACATCCCGGCCCGCGAGATCAATGGCGGTCGCCTGCCCCCATGGCAATTCAATATTGGCACGGTGGGCGGCAATCATGGCCTTGGCAACATTGAGCACATGTCCACCGGACATGTAGTGCGCCTGCAACTGATTTGTTTCCACGGGTAAACCTGCCTGCACCATCGATATTTTGGCGGTGACAATGGCGCGGGCGTCCACCTTGCGCAATTTCATGCCGATGAGATCAAAAAGGCTGATATCTGCGCCGGCGGAAAATGCCTGCAACCAGAGATTAAATACATTGCCCACGGTGATCAGCACAATAATCACGATAACCAGGGCGACCACAAATAGAACGATTAAACCCACCGATGGCATAAATACCCCCAAAGTCTCTAACATCGAACCAAGCACGAAGAACGTAAGCGGCATCAACAATATGCCTCTGGCGTGCCGGTGTCAATAATGTGGTACCGGCCAGGAATTTTTAAAATTTTTGTGTATCAGTTGCCTTTTTCCAGACTTCTGCTATTATTCATCCATCGGAATGGAAATCCAATCGTTTAGATGGTTGGGTGGTTCTGATGCGGCTTAATGGAAGACAGATTCGTTTGTCTGAAAAGTTAAGTTGCGGCGGCGGAAATAAAAATTTCAAGCACGCTTGACAGAAACAAAAACCTTGGTAACATAGTTCCTCCCTGATGGGAACGAAAGTTGCCGCAGGAACCAACACCGGGCTTTGATCCAAAAAAGCTTCTTGTGTTGAAGACGGCTCATAAGGTCAGCCGAGGGCTTAATTGCCCCTGAAGGCTGGTTGGACAGAGTTGTGGAAGCTTATTGCTTTGCTCTTTGACAAGTAAACATGGTTAAGGACGCCACGAGGATGTGGCAGGCTGGAACCGCATGCACAAAACTCCGCAAGGGGTTTTAGCGGAACGGCCTGCGTCATGAAACGGCAAGTTTTAACGAGCTTGCCATTCAGGCATTCTCGTGTGCAAGTCGATTTGAAAAGTCGTTACGGATGCACTCCCTGCATCTGTAACGCAAGCCAAGTCACTTTTGAGAATCCTGAGTATCGCTTCGGTAATTCAACTTTAGCCGGTTGGTTTATTTGAAGCGAGTCGGAAGAATGCCGGATGCAAATCCGGGAGTTGTCCGATTTTAGGCTTTGCCAATAGGCAAACCTTCAAACTTGTACGAATCCGGTAAAAGGGCCGCAAGGCACGAGTCATCGGAACTACGACATTTAATTGAAGAGTTTGATCCTGGCTCACAGTGAACGCTGGCGGCGTGGCTAAGGCATGCAAGTCGCACGGGGTAGCAATACCCAGTGGCGCAAGGGTGAGTAATGGATAGCTAACG
>JAJYGE010000147.1 GCA_021785155.1 Planctomycetota bacterium | reverse complement strand
CTTTTGCTTCCGCAAATGGCTTTTCCGGCAAGCAATGGCTGGATGCATCTTTTTTGGCCATGCGCAATGCAGCGGTAAAACCGAGCCCCGGTGCGGCTGATATGCTGGCTATGGCTCCGGAAGATTCGCCGGATGTTACCGTTTCGCATTTGAATATTGGAGAATTCGTCGGTACGGCCAAAACGTACGTCGAAGCCGCCAGCCCGCAGGTTCGCCGCAAGGTCCAACAGGCGTTGATTATGATCAACGGGATTACCGGGGTGGATGTGGAAAAGGATTTGATCAATGCGTTTGGCCCGTATTGGTTGACCTATCAAAGCACAGCCATGCCAATCAGCAGTTATCTTGGTGAGGTTGTTATCAATAAGCTATCACATCCCGAGCGTTTGTCCCGGGCCTTGCAAACGTTAACGCCCATGGCCCTGCTGGCGGTCAATGCCGCCATGCGGCAGCGCGGCTACACGGGCAAGCCGGCGCAATTAAGAATTCTGCATTCGCATGGCGCGGTGATTTATTACATCAAAGCCAATGGCATCATGCCAGCGTGGGCCGTTGTACACGGATGCTTTTATTTTTCGGCGTATCCGCGTCCCATTCAGTTGGCACTCAAGCGTAAAGCCGGTACGCCATCTATTTTGGAGAATAAACAGTTCATCGCATTGCAAAAGCAGCTTGGCTGCACGCATGATTACACCAACGCCGCGTATGTGGATGAACCGCGAGTATTACCGACGACGTATACGACGATTACCACGCAAGCGGCAGCCTATTCGCTGCTGCTGGGGTTGCAATTCAATCCGCCGATCGGTTCGGTCATTCCCCGGCTCTCTGATTTACAGAAAGCCACCACAGTATCCGGATCTGCGACATGGACGGACAAGGCCGGGTGGCACAGCCGCAGTATTTCCGGCTATCCGGGCAGCGGCGAATTTGTGCCGTGACGGGATATTTTCACTGCAGGATGCTATTTCCTCTTGGACGCGCGCTTCGTTCGGGCCGATTTGGTAAACAAGTTGTCCCATTGAGTCTTCATGCTGTGAAACATCAGTAAGTTTTCAAGCGGAGCGATGTTGGGATGATCCGGTGCAACGCTCTTAAATACATCCAGTGTGCATTGAGCCCCATGCACATTCCCGCATGCAATGTGATACCGCACGATCATGTTGTAAAATGCGACAAATTCTGAAATATGAAACACCTTGCGATCCGGGCACATTATGGATAATTCAAAACGCTTATTGAGTATCGCCTTGGCCTTCTCCACCTCGTTGCGATTTAGATTAATGGTGACCATCGCAATTATCGCAAAGAGATAATCCGGGTATCGGCGGTGAAGATCTTCAGAAATCCGATCTCGGTCCGCATCTCTGTCCATGAAGCTGTAAAGTGCCGCCAGGTAATTAGCGATTTTTGCATCGTCTGGATACTTGTTATGCAGCGATTCAAGCTCGGATAACAACCCCGGCCATTGCTCGGGTTCGTGCTGCCCGGGATGAAGTTCCTCGTAGCGCGCGGCCAATTCAGGCGTTTCTGGTGGGCTACCTTCCGTGAGCGGTTCAGAGGTAATGGTATAGGAAATAAGATGTAATTCGTTGATCTTGGATTCATCATGTTTTGCAACATGTTTACCAGCGCGAACGGCGGCAACGGCCTGCTTAATGGCGCGATCGGTTATATCAGTTGGATCCGTTGTGCCGATATTGGACGTGTTGAATGATTTTTCTTTTCTCATACGATATGTTTTTACCGATAAGGGCCTGAATTGACAAGCAGATTCATGTCTGCCGATAGAATTTTGTTCCTGATGGCAAGGTTCGGAATCTAACCGGGGTCACGATTGGGGTGTATGTGAAACGTCGACATTCACAGCATATTCCGCGTTGTCACGGAATCGGGCGGTTAAAATCACGGCGGCCAAAGTCAGTGATGACCAGAGTACCACATCCACGGTATCGACATAATGTCGGCCATTGGGCCCGAATACTTTGGCGAGTTCTGAAGTCCATAGCATTAAAAACGCGGTCAGACTTAATGCGAACCAAGCGAATTTGCGGCTGCTTATGGCGACTAATTTGTCCTCGGCGATCATCCCCACAGCCATTAATGCAAAAATCAGCGTGACATAATGTGGCACCCAGGTGCGTTCAGACGCCCAGAGCATGAACATGCCTACACAGGCGATTTCCATGGCGTAACGCCGGGTTCTCAAGCTTGGCAACTTTTTCCGCGCCCACCAGATGCCGCCGGCGGCAATGATCAGTACGACGATGCGACCGATTAAATGGGCGGTTTTTTGCGGCAGGCGAATGAGTGTTAAGTAATGATTATGCACTATGCCACCATGGACGGTTTTCCATGCCGGTACGTGGGCGAACAACCGCAGGATAAACTCCGGAATGGACTCGCCGTTGCCGAACTTTATTTTATCATGCAGGATATAGGGATCAATCATGATATGCCCCCATTGGCCCAGCCAGGTGATATTCTGATTCCATCCGAAAAAAAGCGCCGGTACCAGAAATATCCATAGTCCGATTCCCGCCACAATGGCCGATCCGATGACCCAGCGGCGGCGAAACAGAAAATAGGCCAGAAAGGCCAGAGGCGTCACTTTGATACAAATAGCCATGGCCACCAGCAGCCCGGCCATCACATCACCCATGGGGGTTTCTTCCTGCGCCATGTATAATCCGGCGGCCAGGGGCAGGAGCATCAGCAGATTCATCTGCCCTTCCTGAATATCTCCAATGACTGGAAAAAACCAGCCCGCACCGATAAGCAGAAGCGCGCCGGGCAATACATTGCCTCCGCCGCGACGGATTATGGATAACGCCAGCAGGAAAATAGGCACAAAGAAAAAGGGTTTGCAAAGCACCCATGCGGCCTGCGCATCGGGGCGGGATAGGAGCGTAAAGGGTGCCACAAACAGCATCGCAAACGGCGGCAACGGAAAGCGATCACTGCGATACGGCTTATGGTTGTGAATAAAAAGCGGCACGGTTTTCATGTAGGAATCAAAAGCGTCAATATGCTTTTGCCGCGTCATTTCATGCACGATTTTGTGATGCGCCTGCACCGCCAGGACAATCGTGGCAATCGCGACGATAAACAGGGAAATAGTGAGAATCAGTCGGCGTGACATGGAACTCCTGCATTAGTCGTAACGCCCGCCAGCACGGGGCGCGGCCATTTGCGTAAATAGTAATAGATTTGGCACCCCACCGGTAGTCGTGGCGGGATAATATTACACCAGCGTTTTGCCCATCATGGCTTCCAGCACCCGCAGCGGAGCTTTTTCCGGATTCTTCATGGCTTCCACGGGCAGCAGATAGGTTTGCTCCAATAAATATTGCCCGGCATCCACCGCGTGCAATACTTCATCGGTAAAGCAGGTCCAGGTGCAATGCGGGGGAAATACAAACGGCGTTTGAGGGGCGGTTTTTTGATAGCGATCATCCATTTTTCCCTGATCATGGAGTTGCAGCATGTAATGATCGTAGGCCGTGCGCGGGGTGCGGGTGATGCGCAGCATATACATGATCTCACGTGCTGCGGGGAGTGGTGCTTTGAGTTGCGGGACAAACTTTTTGGCAAAATCGGCGAACGGTTCGCCGATACGCCAATCGCGGCCTTTGCCTTCGGGATTAACGTTGCAGAAAATTCGGATGATGCGTTTTCCGCCCACGGGTCGGGCCGGGAATTGATCCGGGTGCAGGCGTGTGTCATCCTTTGTCACTTTGCTGACGCGCCCCTTGATTTCAATAGGGCGGTAGCTGGTGCGCATACGCAGCAGGTCGGCTTTATACTGCGGAAAAAGGCCCTGCATAAGTGTCAGTGTGCATTCGGAATAACGCTTTAATAAAGCGGCCAATTCCTGCTGAGCTGTCTGATCCCCTTCCATTCCCTGAATGCGGCCATTGCGGTGGTCATAGCTGATATTTTTAGCGGCACCATTGCTCCAGACCGGGGTAAGGAACTTCTGTTCTTCCGGGGTGAATGTAAAATCGAGCTTGGGCAGATAAACCACATTGCCGGATTCCATGGCCGCAGTGGCGCGATTTTGTTGTTCGGCGGAAAAGGGCCCGTTCCACTGGGTTAAATCTACGCTGAAAAGTCGATCCGTCATAAGG
>JAJYGE010000556.1 GCA_021785155.1 Planctomycetota bacterium | reverse complement strand
GGCGTTGATCTCCGGGCATGCCCGGTGTCACTAGTTGAGCACCGAATAATCGTCCCAGTTCATGATCCCCTTCATCGGTCATGCGGTAGGTTGCATCGGGGAGCAAATTCAGCAGACAATAGTTTTTTACCCCCCTGCAATGCGCCAGGCGCCTGCGGAAACCCGGCTCGTAATGCCACATCATGTTGGGTCACATTACCAAAGGTCGGATACTCCCACCGTCGTGCCTGCGCTTCCCACACATCATTTGGCTCTTCATAATTATCCGGGGCGCTAAACGCATCGGGCAATGTCGGTGCCGGGCCAAAGCCCACATGCACCAATGCCCCGTCAGCTAAAACACGCATGGCATAAAAACTGCGATTGGCCCGCAAAATAAACAGCCGCTGCTGTGCATCAACCATAAACGACTCCGATGATGCAATAAATGCTATGGCAGTTCCACAGCGTCTTTCCAGGGTCTTATTATTGTTCCGGCACATCCGTTTTCATGATTTCACCGAGTAGAACGGTAGCAAAACAGCCGGGCGGTGAAACAAATTTTAATTCCAGGAAAGGCCCCACGTCATCTGTGCCCGTGCCTAGTTGTATTTCTGTTGGAAAAAACCGCAGGGCGCGGCGGGAGCCTTTGGTCTTATAGGCCCGTGGCCCCTGAAATGCTTCCAGCGTCAGGTCGTTGGAAGCCAGAACTTTATTCTCCATTTCCAGCGGTACACCTTCGGACTGCGTCATGCGATAGCCGAACATCGGGCCGGATGGAGAAATTTCATGCTTATCGCAGCGGGCCTGCTCAATTTGCACTTTATCATCCGCCGCTTCAACCCGGAATACCGCACCGATATCGTGCTTCCACGCCAGATCACCGGGAAGGATTTTATTTAATTCACCCATGCGCATGCGCAATAACTCATTAAACAAATGTGCCTGCAACGCTGAAATCAGCAACCGCTTCAGGCGAATATCCACAACCCGCATGGCCTTATCCCATTGGCCCGGATTTCTCGCCAGAATGCTCAACGCGCGGCGTTCGTCGCGCAAATGCCCCGGCCAATGGGCGTTGGCCAATTCCAGATTGTTATTGGCAAAATGCCGCCTTGCCTGCAGCACCGATCCGTGATCCACACTTTCATCCGGTTCTCCCAGCCAGCGGGTGAGAAATTCCTTACTCTGGTTACGCAGCAAAAAAAGTCCCAGCAGATGATTATCCCGTCTCATGCCAAAACGTTGCATACCAAAAAAATTCGGCACACCGGTTTGCGACAATCGTGCCAGCACCGCCGCCGCCCGATTTTGCGCCTCGGATACCGAGCCTCCCGGTTGACTCCATTCAGCACGGCGAATCTTGACCGTAAAGCGATTGCCGGCCAGATGGCCGATTTTAAGTTTGTTGGTATGGCGTTTTACCGCAAGAATTTTGATGTTCGGCAATTTTAAAGCCGCGATGCGCTCGTGACCTTCATGTTCAATACTGAACGTTTGCCGGGCAACCGCCTGAGCATCTTTCAAACCCGCATAGCCCACTTCCATGGACCGCCGCCCCAGAGCCTTGGCAAAAACATTCACCGCCGCCAGAGTTGGAATGCCACGTTTTTCAATATGGGCATAACAATGAATGCCGTTGCCCGATGGTTCATAAAGCGGAATTTCTTCGACAATAAAATCATCGGGGCGAATTTTAATTTGCCCACCGATTCCGGGTAAATCAGCTGTGAGATACGGTGTTTCCATGATGTTAATCCTTAAGTCCAAACGTTAACTCTCTGACCCGTTCATGCCGGTTTTCAAGCCCCGCAAGTCGAGGTCAAAGGCCGATCCAAGTACCCGCCCGGTTGCCCCGATCGTCACCCAGAGGCTCCTTAGTTTAACGGATTTTGCCGGTTTTGTGTTGATTTTCCCGTGGGATCACTGGCTGAAAGGTGCATACTGCGTGTACAGTGAAGGGCATGGCTATTCGCTTCAAATCCGGCTCTGCCCCCAGATCACGTGATGCTCTGCTTTGGATTATTGTTGGTGTACTGGTGATATGGGGCACCTGGCAAGCCATTAAAGTGCGGCAGCAGGTGCTCAACGCATTACATCGGCACCATTCCACACCGGCCTCCGTCACGACCCGGGCCGCGACCGGAGAAAATGCAACTCCGCCACAACTTGACGCGTCTGATGGTCAACCGACCGATGAAACGCTGACCCCAAATGCTTCACTGAACCAGCCCTCGGAAGTAATCCACGTTCTGGCACCCGGCCTGTTGATGCGGACACAACGCTACATCCAGCAGGCCAGGCTTGATCTCAAACATGGCCACCTGCTTACCGCCCGCCACACTTTACAATCAGCCCTCCGACATATTTCTGGATTGGGTGAAAAACAGGCCGCTACCATCCGTACGATGCTCATGGAGATTAATCAACATAGTGTGTTAGGTTCTGCCATCATACCCGGTGATGAACTGACAAAACTTATCTCTGTACAACCGGGAAATTCTCTGGATTATTTAGCCGGATTATATCGCATTACCCCGGCCATGATTCTGCGGCTGAATCCCGGCATCCGTCCGCGATCCATGATGGCGGGCACCGCTGTGAAAGTCATTCTTGGCCCGATGGATGCGCATATTATTCTCCATGCGTCGCGCATAGACGTTATGATCCGCCGTCATTTCATCGCGAGCTATCCATTTCACCTTGTCACGCCTGTTCAACCAGCCCCCGGGCGATACCATGTGGTCCATTATCTGCCCGGCCCGTTAGGCCTTGATGAATGGATCTTGCAATCAGAAACCGGCCAATCCCGCCTGATTTTGGCCGGTGGCGATATTCCCAATACGGACATCAGACTTTCTACCAAGGCCATTTCCACCCTCCATCGGATGATAAATCCGGATTTTTCTCGCATTGATGTCGAACCATGATAAAATAAACAGCGTTTCCGGGTGCGCATTATCGTCCGCCGGAAACATTTGCGGAAATGGATCGACCCATTATGGCCATAGTTGTTCAATGCTACCATTGCCACAGCCGACTGGAACTTGACGACGGTTTCCGCGGCGGTGTGTGCCGCTGCAGCAAATGCGGTTCTCTGTTGAAGGTTCCAGCCACCGCCGGTGCCACAGATCCAGCACGCACCCGCCCCGCTGATCCCGGCATACGCCCCTCCGGCAACCGCCCGCGGGATCCCAACGAAGACCCCGGCTTATCAGCAAGCGGTTTTCGTGATCAATCTTCCCAAAGGCCCGCAATTCCGCCAGCCGCCAGCAGCGGTGCTTTTACAAGTTCCTCCATGCGCCCAGGTACACCGCAGCCCAAAAATTCTGGCCGCCCGGCTCCTAAGCCGGCCGTACCTGACAACTTATCCGGTGTGCCGCAATCACCGATTATCACTCGGAAGGTACCCCCTATACGTCCAATCACCAAAAAGTCCCCGACCGAGCCGATTCCTCCGACAGAAAAAAATACGCTTCTGCTATGGACGCTGGCCGGCTTCATTGTGCTTTTTGTTGTAGCTGTAATTGTCGTGCTTGTTGTCGTATTCAGCCGCCATCGCACGCCTGCCACCTCAGCGAAAGTCTCGAAAGCTCCGCAAAGCAATCCGGTTGCCGCGCCATCGGCCGGCGTATCATTTCTTGGAATTCCATTAACTGGAAAGCAAATCATCTTCAGCCTCGATGGTTCCTCGGCCAATCTCAACAGCTTCAATCTTCTAGCCGCCTATGTGAAGCACACGATTTCCTTGCTAGGCAGTGCCAATAAGATTAAATTTGCACTTTGGACGCCGCATGGCCTCAAAGTGTTTCCAAAACAGGGATGGATGAATCCATTGCAGGCCGCCGGTGCGGAACATCAGTTACTGAATTATTCCCCCTACGGCAGCACCAGTGCGGCCAAAGCCATGATGGCAACCCTTAACCTTGGTGGCAATCAAATTATTTTTGTAACGGCGAAAGTCTTTTTATCCGATTCCCACCTACCGAAACTTATCGCCAAGGCCCGTGCGCCGGGGCAACATATTGATGTCATATCCGTGAACGGTGAACGAAAAGAATTACAGCAACTGGCCCGGCAATCCGCCGGCCAATTCCGCTTTATCACCGTAAGCGATCTACAAGACGCGTTGGGGCAATAAAGCGGGCCGAATCAA
>JAJYGE010000196.1 GCA_021785155.1 Planctomycetota bacterium | reverse complement strand
GCAGGCAAGAAAGTCTGCACCACCCAAAATCACAAAATGCCACGGGATCATTGGCCGCCCGTGAACGGTTATTTTTATTGGTCACGGTTTCAACACCGCCAACGGCTTGCCGCAATGTCGGCAGAAGCGGTCAGGGTAATCGTAAGGCCAGCCGCAATTGGGGCAGTTATGGGTTTTATTGGTTTCATCGGCATCGTCTACAATATGCGCCAGCCGCCGCACTTGTGCCAGCAGCAAATACC
This sequence comes from Planctomycetota bacterium, assembly GCA_021785155.1. The sequence continues at coordinate 3,893 of JAJYGE010000196.1, read as the reverse complement.
ACAAACCCAGCACCAGGGTGATGCTCGATACAATCAGCATGGTGTATGCAATAATTGCCTGAAGGGTCGTAAAGCGACCGATATGAAATGTGCCCCAGATTGAAACGCCATACAAATACCACCCGGGTACCGCCGTCAGCACTGCCACGGCCAGCATGATGTACGCAATGCCGCGAAAGCGCTTGCGCTTGCGTACCACCGAGGCCGGCAGCCCGACATCATGCGGATGTAATGGTGGCGTTTTGGCGGTCATGATAACTCCAAGGACATTATTCCCACTCGATTGTACCCGGCGGCTTACTGGTAATGTCATACACCACGCGGCTGACGGAGCGGACTTCATTGACAATCCGGCTGCTGATGCGGGCCAGAACATCATACGGTATCCGACTCCAATCCGCGGTCATAAAATCGGTGGAGTCCACACTGCGCAGCGCGATAACCGGTTTGTAGCCTCGGCCATCGCCCATGACGGCCACCGAATTAATTGGCAGCAGTACCGCAAATGTTTGGGCAGTGGAACGGTACATACCGGCGGCCACAATTTCCTCCAGCAGAATCTCATCGGCATTCCGTAGAATCGCCAGCTTTTCTCGGGTGATTTCACCGATGCACCGCACGGCCAATCCCGGGCCGGGAAATGGATGCCGCCAGACGATATGTTCCGGCAGCCCCAGAACTTCGCCCAGCCGCCGGACTTCATCTTTGAATAACTCCCGTAACGGCTCCACCAGTTCGAAGCCCAGTTCCGCCGGCAGGCCACCGACATTGTGGTGCAGTTTGATATTGGCCGCCGTGCGGGCGTAACCCTGGCCGCTTTCAATGACATCCGGGTACAATGTTCCCTGGGCCAGGAATCGGGCATCGGCAATTGAGCCGCTGGCCCGTTTAAACACATCAATAAAAGCCTTGCCGATGATTTTCCGTTTGGTCTGCGGTTCGGTGACACCGGAAAGCGCCGTGATAAATTCATCCGCCGCATCCACCACCCGCAGATCAATATGAAAATGATCGCGGAATGTGCTTTCCACATCATCGCGTTCATTTTTTCGCAGCAGGCCGTTGTCCACAAAAATGCACGTGAGCTGATTGCCGATGGCCCGATGTAAAAGTGCCGCCGCCACCGCGGAATCCACGCCGCCGGATAAGCCGCAAATGACCCGCGCGCTACCCACCTGTCTTCGGACTTTATCAACGGTGATATCAAGAAAATTTCCCATGCGCCAGGTTCCGGCGGCATGGCAAACGCGATATAAAAAATGCTCCAGAATTTTTCCGCCATGTGGCGTATGCGTAACTTCCGGGTGGAACTGCACTCCAAAAAAGGGCCGCGTTTTATGCCGAATCGCCGCCAGCGCACATGTGGGTGTTGAAGCCAGCGGTATAAAATCAGATCCCAGTTCTTTTACCTGATCGCCGTGGCTCATCCAGACGCTGGTTTCTTCCGGAATCCCGGTAAACAATTCCCCGCTGTGATTTCCCGTCGCTTTATCGTGCAGTACGTTCAACCGCGTGGCACCATATTCAGCCGCGGCCCCGGGCTTGACCTGCCCACCGAGTAATTGCGCGGCGATCTGCATTCCGTAGCAGATTCCCAGTACCGGAATGTTGAGTTCAAAAATCTTAGGATCACACCGCGGGGCACCTTCTTCATAAACACTCGCCGGACCGCCGGAGAGAATCAGTCCGACGGGATTCATTTTCCGCAGTTCAGTCACGGAAATATCCGGTGCCACGAGGATAGCATGAACCCCGGCTTCACGGATTCTCCGCGCGATGAGTTGTGCATATTGCGAGCCGAAATCCAGAATCGGGATTGTCTGCTCAACGGTGGCCGGAGCGATATTGTTCTGCGTCTTGTTCATACGGCAATTCTAACCGGGCGGAGCAATAGTGAAAATGACCGGTGCCGGAAACCCTGTGTGTGGCGCATTACGCGGGCCACCGGCTTTTTCCAGCCTATAGGCGGCGGAGCGGATTGTCCTGGTTCCATGTTGCACCCGTAGTTACGGGTGCAACATGGAACCAGCTCCGGCATTGATGCCGCCCGCCTTTCCGCGGGAAAGACCACCCCCGCGTAAAGTGTCGCGCACACCCGGAATCCACGGACCTGATATCTTTATGCGCATCACTGCGTTATAGCTTGGGCACTGCGCTTTCTTTCCGGGCTTTTTCCTGCTTGATTACTTCAAGCAATTTCGGCAGATGTTGCCGCATTTTGTTTGCAGTGGGAGATTCGGGGTAGGTGTCCAGTACGCGTTGCGCGATAGCGAAAGCTTCTTCGTGGCGTTGTCGTTTGATTAAATCAGCGTACTGGGTTTCCAATTCATGGCGGGCTTGAATTTCCGCATTTTGTCTAAGTGTGACCAGATCACCGCGGATTTTGTCCGCCAGTTTATCCTGTGGATAGCGTTCCAAAATTTGTTGGGCGAGGTTGCACGCGCGCGTCCATTGGCGATGGTCCACCGCATCTTTATAATCGGTAAACAGCGACTGCAGGCCTTCCCGGTGCCACGCTTCCTGCTCCCTTCGCACCCGATTGGCCAATTCCTGCACGGTGGGTTCGTCGGGATATCGTGATTCCAGCATTTCCGCTATCTGCTGCACCTGATCCCATTCATTAATGGCCATAAGATGTTGCAGGCGTGCCTGTGCGGCGTGAATATCCTGATCTCGCTTTTCACCCCGCTTATTGGCCAGTTCGCGCGATAAGGTGGCCGCCAGAGCATCTCCCGGTAATGTTTCCTGAATTTTTTCTATCAGGCTTGCTGCATTCTTCCATCGTTCCGCAGCGATGGCGGCATTGACCTCCGCCGCCAGCGCGGCTTTTCGCTTTGCCAGCAGGCCGTTGGCCCATTGCAGGCGTTGTGGTTCCGTTAACAATGCGGCATCGCGCAGTTGGGTCAACAGTTCCAGAATTTGTGGGGAGGAATCTGTCGGCACGGCAGGTGCGGTTGCTGCGGCGGGAGCGGAAGGTTTGTGCAATGACTCGGCCGGGGCCGGAATCGGGTTGTTGACCGCTACGGATGCGACCTGATCTATCGTGGCCTGCAAATGCAGCAACTGCCGTTCCAAATTGCCGAGGACCAGCAGGTTCCGATCAACGCTGCGGGCCATGAATCGGGCGAGTTTCAACTGCGCCAGTGCTCCGCGAATAATGACCGCCAGGCCAAAATAAATCAGAGCCAGAACAAGCCCGGCTCCAAAAATGCACAGTGGTATGACAACCGCCTGGGAAGTCGGAACTGCCGCGCGCCGCGCGAGGGAAAACAGCACCATCGCCGTGATGATTGTACCGCCCAGGATAATCCAGGCGGCGGCCAAAAGCAGTCCGCGCATTCCGGCCATGCCGGAAGTGGACACCGGTTGTGGCGGTGCTGAATCAGACGTTATTGTGGCAGCACGGGATGAAGGCGATTGCTCAACCATATTAAACCTCAGTACAATAAAGTTGGATTATAGGTTGATTCGCGGAAGTTGCCAATACGACTTCCGGAGAGTGTAAAAAGCAATTTGTAGCTATATTTATTAACGCGAATGTGAGAAAAGGTGACATCCACCGTTCTTGACGTGGATGGGGCCATGGGCTATGATCCTGTTTTATGCCACGAACCGCACGAGCCGCCAAGGGCGGTGTTATTTATCATGTATTTAATCGCGGCAATGGCCGCACGAAGATTTTTCGCAAGCCCGGTGACTACCTGTCGTTTGTAGAACTGCTGATCACCGGCAAACATCGCGTCGCTATGGACGTCTTCAGTTTCTGTCTGATGCCCAACCATTGGCACCTGGTGTTACGCCCGCGTGGTGATGACGACTTGGCCGCGTACCTCTCCTGGGTAACCAACACGCACGTCAAGCGCTACCGCGTGCATTATCCGCAAACCGGTGGC
>JAJYGE010000156.1 GCA_021785155.1 Planctomycetota bacterium | reverse complement strand
CTCGCCCGTCATCATCCCCCAAAGAGTTGTTGGCACCGCATTACCAATGGATACTCTGGGGACAGGTATCGATTGGAATGCCACCATTTCTGGCCGCACTCCGCCAGAACCGCCGCAGTTCTGGCCTCATCGGCATGGCCCGTGAACGGTTACATTAATTTTTTCCTGCCATTTACGGGTTTGATTCCTGCGGATAAAGAATTGCCGCGCCCGGACCACCATAAATAGCACCTTGGATGTTCATGGCTATATTAGCCAGTTCATCTGGACGAACATTGGCGCTGCGATAGACATGTTGTATCGACCAGGATGGAATTTTCGTTAATAAATCGACAGCCTGCTGGTAAAGCGGCTTTAACGTGGCATTTTTCACGCGATAGATACCCAGAACCTGTCGCACCACCAATTCGCTGTCGGCTTTAATTGCAAGTTTTTTTGCCCCCAGCCGCAAAGCGGCCTCCACGCCACGAATCAGGGCGGTATATTCGGCATAATTGTTGGTGCGATGACCGAGATAATCGCCGTATTCGTAAACCAGTTGACCATCGGGCGTGGTCAGTGTAAAGCCACAGCCCGCCACTCCGGGATTGCCGCGGGACCCGCCATCAAACTGTAACTGTAGACTTGAATAATCCACCGCAATATCTCCTGACAACAGGTATCACCCTTATCCGCCAACACTGGTGGCCGGGGCTGGAAAGCCAAGTTATTTTTCGCGGGAGGAGGAACTGGTGGTGGGTTGGGGCAGCATTTCCGGCATATATAAAATCCGGCCACAGGATTGGCAGCGACGGATTTCATCGCGTCCACGTAATAAATTCACATCTTCGATATTTAAGCCCATGAAACATCCGCCGCAAGTGATATTTTCCATGTCGTTTTCATCAAAATCCACCGGGGCCATGGCATCGCCGGGATAGCGCTGACAAATGCGTTCGTATTGTTTACGGGATTCGGAGGGGACATGCTGCTGCGCTGCGGCGCGCCGCGTTTTCAGCTGGTCAATATGCGTCTGAAGTTCATGTACGCGCTGACTGCTTTTTTGGCGCGATTCGTCCAGGTTTTTTTCCGCTGCAGCCAGTTGATCGCGGGTAGTAACGACGGATTTGGTGTTGGCTTCCAGTTGCCCCATAAAATCCAGGATAATGGTCTCCAGTTTACTGATTTCGTCTTTTTCCGCGGAAATTTGAATCAGAATGGCCGAGTATTCCTTGTTCGTCTTGGCATTGTTCAGGCTGGTTCGCATTTTTTCAATATGTTCCTGCCGGCTTTTCATATCCAGCTCGTATGAACTGATCGTGGCCTGCAACTTACGACCCGCGGATTCCAGCTCGGCCAGTGCAGCCTTGAGTTGCACAATGTTGTTTTCAATAGTTACCTGATCTTTCAATACGGCGGACAAACGGTTCTTAAATTCATGTAAATCATGGTCGATGCGGTAAAGAGCCAGCAGAGAAGGGATCGTCGTAAATTCCATCATACTATAACCTCAAATTCATCTATCCCGAAGTCTACCAAGTCCGGTCTTATTGTGCCAGAGCTTGGTATTCCGCGGCCCCGCACAACGCCGTCGCCGCCGCGACTTCAAGGATCAACTACCGGATTTTTCAATCCATACAGGCGGCGGTTCAATAACATCGGCAGGACGGGCCCCGGCATCCTTGGCCCCGGTACCTTTCCATCGGCTTATTACCCGCACGGTCATGTCCTGCTCACAGAGAATCTGGCAACTTAGCCGCAATCCCGGCTGTGCCGTCAAACCGCGTTCTTTCATTATATTTTTTTCCGCGGCGGTCATATTGGCCGGTTCACCTTTTTCAATATGCACGCGGCAGGTGGTGCAACGGGCATGGCCGCCACAGGCATGGAACTGATCAATTTTTACAATATCGGTAAGCGCATTAACCAGCCGCATTCCCATCGGAACTTCAAATTCACCGATATTTTCAACAATAAGTTTAGGCATGATGATCTCCTTAAAATCGCGGCCTAGCAATATCCGCATGATTATTCTTGAGTATGCAAGCTTTGACCTGTCCTTGCAAGTCCGCAGGCTCAAGAGGCCAAAGTTGCCAGCACGTCATCGACTCCTCTTTCGCGTAATGTCGCCAACAATAAATCATATAAGTTTCCGAGGCCCGCGATTGTTGGATCCCCGGTAAGCAGCGTGGCGCGCACAAGTTTCCGGCCATCCGGCGTGGCCACAAACGCGCGGGTAATCCACCCCTGAAGGTTGTTGGCCACCCGGCCACGGCGCACGGCACATACCCCGATGGGAGCCAGACAACTGCCAGCCAATGCCGCCACAACACGCCGCTCAAAATCCAGTGCGGCGAAGGTGGCGGCATGATTGATGGTTCTGGCGACCTGTAACATCAGTGGATCGTCCGCGCGGGCCTGTATGGCCAAGATGCCCTGCCCGGCGGCGGGAATAAATTCATCCAGCGGCAAAACCACCGCGGCCTCGGGCAGTAAATCGGTTCGCTCCAGCCCGGCCTTGGCTAAAAATGTTCCTGCCACCACACCATCTACTACCTTCCGCAAACGAGTTTCGACATTGCCACGCAGGCCCTGCACCGTCACATCCGGGCGCCAAGCCAGTAATTGGGCCTGCCTCCGGAGAGACGATGTACCCACGAGGGCTCCCGCTGGTAATTCCGCGATGGTTTTTCCATTACATCCAATCCATACATCATGCGGATCCGCCCGCAGGGGTGTGGCGGCGATAACGGTTCCCGGCGCTAATTGCGCCGGGAGATCCTTGGCGGAATGAACCGCCAGATCAATGCGCCCCTCCAGCAGCGCGGTCTCAATTTCCTTGCTGAATAACCCCTTACCACCGGTCTGAGATAAATGCTTATCCTGTTGTTGATCGCCCGAAGTGGTGATAAATACCAGTTCCGTATCCAGCAGATTATTCGCTGTGGATCGTGTTTCCAGCATCTGTTTAACGATCCCGGCCTGCGTGCGTGCCAACAGACTGGCCCGTGTTCCGATTCGAATTGTTCCACCAGACTTTATCATCCCTCTGATGCTACTGGCCCAGGGCCGCCAACGCCAGTGATGCAGAGGCCTCAGGCGTGCCGCAATAGACTACCCACGGACGCCAGGCACAGGAACAGTGTTGACCGCCAGTATTCTACGTTCCAACCAGTCACCTCGGTCGCCAGCACCTACAGAAACAAGGACATTTTAACTTTGGTATGACTCGACACCTTGACATTTCATAGAAACGATACCATAATAGTTGAGCTTGATTAATCTCGCGTAAGCAGTAATGTGGATTAAGCCGAGTCCCGTCTGCTCATTAGGGGATAATCAAAGTCAAAGGGGGTTGCTCTTCTGAGGAGCAATAATTCGGGCAGAGGTGACATTTTGGAGTTTTTTTGATGTACGGTCCCAAGAAACAAAATACTGTTCGTTTGTTCGTCGGTTTGATGGTGGCCACAGTCGCAAGCCTTCTGGCGGCCCGCAGCAGTCACGCATCCGTGATCAATACTGTTGACTCCTTGAATTGGGCCGGTTATGCCGCAACGACCTCCGGATCAAATGCTTTTTCCAATGTCTCAGGAGATTGGACCATTCCAACCGTCAGCACAGCGGGCGGCAGCAACAGCGCCGTCGCCTTTTGGGTCGGTCTCGACGGGTTCAACTCCTCCACGGTCGAGCAGATCGGAGTGGCCGCCCAGGTTTCACACAAACGCGTCCAATATTACGCTTGGTATGAAATGTACCCCAACAGCGCCTATCAAATTCCCATGTCCGTAGCTCCGGGTGATCAGATTTCCGCAGCGGTTACGTATGTCAGCACGAACGAATATCAATTGGCGTTATCTGATCTCAGTACGGGCCAGAGTTATTCTACTCTCCAGAGCAGTAGTTCCGGCCTGCGCTCGTCCGCGGAGTGGATCGCCGAAGCACCGTCATCGGGGTCACAGATTCTGCCGCTTGCCGATTTCGGCACTGTCAATTTCATCAATTCCTCCGCAACGCTTGATGGCGGAACACCTGGCTCCATCAGCGCATTTACCAACACGGCTATCGATTTAACCGCCTCCTCCGGTTTAAGCGCAACCACCTCAGCCCTGTCAAATTACGGTCAGGACTTTTCGGTCAGCGTGGCGGGGGGAAGCTCCGGCGGC
>JAJYGE010000318.1 GCA_021785155.1 Planctomycetota bacterium | reverse complement strand
ATCAAATGACACCGCCCGCTTTTATAAATCCACTCCAAGATCTGGGCGGCACGATATTTCGGCATGCCAATTTCCGCGGTTTGGGCCTGTAAATCACCGGGGGATAAATCCAATATGGAACTCTTCGCGTCATTCATAACCAGATCATAACCGATGTACCGGCTTGGTTGAATGATGGGCGACACCATGTTGGGTTTTAATATCCAGGTACAGTTACCGGGGAAGAGGCCTTGCAAACCACCCGTTTTTCGGCCTGCCGCCAGCGACAGTCCCAAACCCAATAATCCGATATCATTGCCTTCGGTGGCTCATTGGCTGTCGCCGTGTCTTTGTTTCTTTTGCGGTAGCGCACCGCTGCAACTTTCCGCGCGGCGGCTCGTGTGCCATCATGATGACTATGAAAGCACCAGTTTTATTATCGTTGCATCGCTGGCGCATCGCCGCCGTGTTTCTCGGCCTTAACGGCTGGGTTGCCGGTAATGAAATGCCTTCGCGGCGGGGCGAAGGCGACGGTATCCGGGACGATGCCCGCCACATTGACGATAATCTTGGCAGTCCTTGGCAATATTGCCAAGTTGCCGGCACACCCGGGGCGGCAACCGCATTTTTCGCAATTTGAACTATTTACTGATAGATGTATAATGTTGGACTTATCCATAGTCCGATGAGATTGTCTATATCAGACATTTCTGAGACAGCGGATAAACCCGGCAAGGCGTCAGCCCGGGATTTAATTGGCAATGTAGCTGATTGAATAAAGTCTGGACCGGTCTTTTTCGCCCGTCATTTCCGCTGTTTACACACTTTAACTGCGGCTGCAACGGGGAAAGGCTCCAAGTCGTTTATGGTAAATTTTGCACTACTCAAAGAATTAGGCCTTGATGATCAGGCCGCATCCGTGGAAATCCAGAGCAAATTTGAGAATATCGACGATGCTCAAATTGGCGGTTTGCTGGAAAAAAGCGGCAACAGCTTTACCAACGGGTCCATGCTCAAAGGCAAAATTGTCAATATTCGCGGTGATGATGTTGTTCTGGAAATCGGTCTTAAGAGCGAAGGCGTACTTTCGCTGATGCGCGAATTTGATGATCCGGCATCCGTTGAAGTCGGCGATGAAATCACGGTTCTGCTGGAACAGGTGGAATCCGAAAATGGCCTGGTCCAAATTTCCAAACGCAAGGCTGACCGCATTATCGGATGGGAAACCATTGTTACCACCAAAAAAGAAGGCGACCCGGTCAGCGGAAAAGTCACCCGCAAAATCAAGGGCGGCCTGCTGGTTGACATCGGCGTGCCGGTATTTCTTCCCGCTTCGCAGGTGGATATCCGCCGCCCGGCGGATATCGGCGAATTCATCAACAAAACCATTGACGCCGAAATTCTCAAAATTGATCTTGAACGCCGCAACATTGTTATCAGCCGGCGCAAGCTTATGGAACGCCACCGCACCGAAGCCAAGCAGAAGCTCTTTGATGAAATTGTCGTCGGGCAGGTGCGCAAGGGTACGGTTAAAAATATCGCCGACTTCGGCGCATTTGTGGACCTTGGCGGTGTGGACGGCCTGCTGCACATCACCGATATGAGCTGGGGACGCATCAATCACCCATCCGATATGGTCAAGCTGGATGAGGAAATTGAAGTAGCGGTTCTGAATGTGGACCGTGAAAAGGAAAAAATCGCCCTGGGCCTCAAGCAGAAACATGCTTCGCCATGGGAACATGTTGATGAGAAATACCCGATTGGCACACGCATCAAGGGTCAGGTCACCAACATCATGAGCTACGGCGCATTTGTGAAGCTCGAAGAAGGCGTTGAAGGCCTTGTGCATATTTCCGAAATGAGCTGGACCAAGCGCATCAATCATCCGGGCGAAATGCTCTCCGTGGGTGAAGAAGTTGATGTGGTGGTGCTGGAAGTCAATAAGGGCAAACAGGAAATCAGCCTCGGTGTTAAACAGACCGAAGCGAATCCCTGGACCGTTCTGGCCGAGAAATATCCGCCGGGAACAGTGGTCACCGGCAAGGTTCGCAATCTGGCCAACTACGGCGCCTTTATCGAAATTGAAGAAGGCATCGACGGCCTGCTGCATGTCAGCGACATGAGCTGGACCAAGAAAATTGTCCACCCCAGCGAAATGATCAAGAAGGGCGATGCCATTCAGTGCGTTGTGCTCAGCGTTGATCAGGAAAAGAATCGCGTGGCTCTGGGCGTCAAGCAATTGGCCGAAGACCCATGGCTGCACGCCATTCCAACCAACTACCACCCGGGCATGATCGTCAAGGGTAAAGTCACCAAGATCACCAACTTCGGTGTGTTTGTGGAACTTGAACCGGGTCTGGAAGGCCTCCTGCACATCAGCGAGCTTTCCGATAACAAGGTTGAAAATCCGCAGGACATGGTCAAGCTGGATGATGAACTGGAAGTCAAGATTCTCCGTGTGGATATTGAAGACCGGAAAATCGGTCTTTCACTCAAACGCGCCCAATGGGGTGAAGAACGGGAATCCTCGGAAACCGAACGTCCGGCCAAGAAATACCGTGGCGGTCTGGAAAGCTGATTTCCATTCTCCAATAACTGACAATCCCAATCGGGCGCGGGTTAATCCCCGTGCCCGATTTTTTTTTACAGCCACCAGCGGCAGGAATAGGCCAATGTGCTTAGAAAGCGCTGCTTGAGCGTGCGTTTTTCGCAGTCGGAAAAACGCACGCGGCGGCTGCGGCGCATTTCGTTGCGGGTAACACGAATAACCGCCTGGGCAAACGCCGGGGACCGAATGACAGCCATGAATTCCAGGTTAATGTATAAGCTGCGCGGGTCCATGTTGGCCGAACCGACCAGCGTCCATTGGCGGTCGACAACGATGGTTTTGGTATGCATAACGCGGTTTTTACGTTCGTATAAACGTATTCCCAGTCGCAACAGTTTGCGATACAAATACCATGCGCCATATTGGGCAATTGGCACATCGGTCATACTGGGAACCAGCACATGCACATGCACGTTTCGACGGCGTGCCCGGGCGATTTCCCGCATCACGCGGCCGACGGGAATAAAATAGGCCATGGCAAGAACCACGCTGCGGTTGCTGCCGCGCAGCAATCGGCGAAATACGCGCGGCGCGCGGCTGAACTTCAGCCCGGGGCCGGTATCAAAAAAATGAATGGATTCATCTGTCTGGCTGAGTTGCGCGCGCCGATAGGCGCTTGGCCGCCGCGTCATTTTCTCACCTTTGGCGTGCATCCATGATCGTTCAAAACTATCGGCAACTTCCACTTGTTGCGGTCCGGTCAGGCGAACATGTAAATCCCGCCATGCCGCGGCGGGATCAACGGATGGATCCGTCGGCGACGCCCGAAACAAGTGACCATGATCGTGAATATTCATACCGCCAAAATAGGCACAGCGGTCGTCAACAACCAGCAATTTGCGATGATCGCGCCGATTAAGAATAATAAAAGCCGCAATGGAGCGTAAAGCCTCTTTAATGCGGTGATAGGCATGCACCTGTACGCCCGCGGCGGACATAGTTTTGAATATTGCGGGATCGGTGTGCTGGCTTCCCAATGCGTCGTATAGCAGTCGCACATCAAGGCCGTCCCGGGCGCGGCGTTGCAGAGCATCGGCAATGGCATGTGAGGCAAGATCATCGGAAAAAATATACGTTTCAAGCCAGACCCGCTTTTTTGCGGCAGCAATATCCGTGAGCATCGCTTCAAACAGCAGATGGGTCTGATTAAACAATTCCAGCGTGTGCCCCGCTACCTCAACACACGCCACCGCTCCGGGAGTTATGGCGGCGGTGTCAGGCGAGGGCATATTCATCAGGCACGCTCCGGCGGGCGGCTATCAGCCCGCACAGGGGGCATGGACCCGGGCGGGAACCAGGCATATAAATTCAAAATTATCCGCACCGGAATTACGAAACTGGTGCATCTCATTGGCAGGCACATAAACCACATCACCGGGTTTCAGCGCCTTGGTGCCATCCGGCGTCAGTGCTTCACCCCGGCCAGAGAGAATCAGCACTTCATGTTCGTAATCATGGTGATGATGCGGGGTAAATCCGCCGGGTTCAACGGTAAATTTACGCATTGCAAATGTCGGGCACTGTTCCAGCGGCCCCAGGAGCATACGCATGGTTACCCGAT
>JAJYGE010000530.1 GCA_021785155.1 Planctomycetota bacterium | reverse complement strand
GATAAAAGGGCAGCCCAATCTCGGCAATTTTTTTCAAATCGGCGTCATCACGCGGCCCGTAGACCGGTTCGCCGGTGGCTGTAAGTTGCAGCGGGCCGCGCGGCGGCGCGTTGTGTCCGCCGGCGATGGATGTTTCGACAATAAACCCGTCAACGCGGCCATTGGACTTTCGCGCCAGTGTCATCGCGAGCGTGGCGGAGGATACAATTGCAAAAAACATTGGGCGTTTTAACTTTGGAGCGGAGGTGTGGTCTGAATTGCCTTCGCGCGCGATAAACTCGGTGGGATTGAAATGACTGTCGAAATTTTCGCCAGAATCCGCCCCTTCCACATCCATTTTTAAAGTAATCGGCTCCCCGCGGGCCAGAGCATCAAGTACACCGGGAATAAAGCGTGGAATGCCGGCCCCCATGAGTACGTAGTCCACGTCCGCGAGCATTGCGCCAAAGAGTGTGGCGAGCGTCGGCGGCTGCACTTTTTCCAGCAGATTTATTCCGACCAGGCCGGGATGTCCTTCGTTGGCGAGAAACACTTCGGAAAATGCCGCCAAGACAGTCAATTCTTCCAACGCTCGGCTGAATTCAATATTCGGCATGGGGGTGGACTTAAAGGGCGTTCCGGTGTTTATGCCGCCGAGAACAAAATAGCGGTTCCACACGCGCTGTGCAATATTGTGATATGGAAAGGCGTCAAAGGCCCGGCGGAAGTGCCCGCCCGGGTCGCCGGTCTGTAAGTGCCGCGCCAAGACGGCAGCGATTCCGGTGCCGGAAATAACTCCAAGCTGACCTTGTCGGGCTACCGATCTTGCAAGAACCCAGTTTGATACTCCAACACCCATCCCGCCTTGAATAATTTTGAATGATGATTCGATCAAGAGGCAGCTCCATTGGTAAGACCTATTTCCGCATCGTCGAGATAACATGCCGGGTCAAAGCCCAGCCAGTCGCCGGTGGCCGCTTCCGCGCGGGTGCGGAGATTTCCATTGCAAACAGACAGAAAGCGGCACGATTGGCAGCGGGCCGGTAGATGCGCCTTGCGATTGCGCAAAATGGCCAATCGCGGATCGGTAGCATCGGTCCATATTTTGCTGAAAGGCTGTTCACGCACGTTGCCGCAGTTGTAATGCCAGGTGAATTGATCGTAATGAACATTCCCCATAGGATCAACCGATGCAATATTGCAGCCAGAGCGGTTGCCGCCGGTGCCTTCCAGTCGGCTGCGAACCTTTTGATACTGCTGCGAATCGCCTTTTTCCAATTGCAGCAGCAGATAAGCCGCATCCGCATGGTTATCCACTGTCAAAACTTCCAGTGGAATGCCTTGTCGGTGCAGTTCCTGACTTTTCTCGAAGATTCGATCCACAACCTTGCGGATCTGCACTGCGGACAAATCAACCTTTTGCATATTATCCGCCCGCCCGGCATACGCCAAATGATAAACGCAAAGCCGCTGAACATTGCTGGTTACGCAAATGTCAAAAATGGCATCAAGATCATCGACATTCAGGCCGTGAACCGTGAAGCGCACACCTACTTTTATGCCGCGTTTGCGGCAACGTTCAATGGCCGCCAGCGTGCTCCGGAAGGCTCCTGTTTTACCGCGGAGTTTGTCGTGCCTGCTTTCGACGCCGTCAATGCTGATGCCGGCGTATTTTAAGCCGGATTCGGCAAGATTGTCGGCCATTTTGTCATCAATAAGCAGCCCATTGGTGGATAGGGTGCAGGCCAGGTCCAGTGATCGGGCGTGGCGGATTAATGGAAGAATATCGGGGCGGCCCAGCGGTTCGCCGCCGCTGAAAAGCACCGCCGGAACGTTAAACCCGGCCAGGTCATCCAGCAGCGCAATGCCTTCATCATGCGTTAGTTCATTGGGGGCCGGGGCATTGGTGGCGGAGGCGTAGCAGTGCACACAACGGAGGTTGCAAGATTTTGTCACGGCCCAGACCACCACCGGACGGGGAGTGGATTCCGCTTCGCCCCGGGCATTGCGGTGGCCATAACGGAGGCGTTCATTTCCGGCCTGATGATCACAAAGTAAATTCGTTACGCTGAACATAATGGCAGACTCCTGTTTGAGATTTCTTTCTGATAGTAACTTGCCCCATACGTACAATCGGGCTCGGCGGCCAGCGGATCACCGGTAAGGCCATAAGAGCGGGCGCGACTTCCGCCGCAGATGTCCCGATATTGGCAGGCACCGCACTTGCCCTTGAGTTTGTCCGGATCCCGCAGATCGACAAACAGCGGCGCGAATTGATAGGTATGCACCACCGAATCCCTCGGAAATCTTCCACATTCTATGGGTAGAAAGCCGCTGGGGAATATTTCACCGATGTGGCTGATGAACATCACGCCGCGACCATCATTGGTGCCGACGATATTGGGCATGACCGGTCGGGGTGAACCGCTGTCGGCGTGTTGTTTCATTTTTTCAATAATATATCGGCGATAGTGGGGGGCTTCGGTGGTTTTGATGGCATATTTCTGGCGGCGGCCCTGCTGAAAGAGCTTCTCAAAGGCGGTTTCAAATTCATCCGCCGTTATGCGTTGATCCGCGAGTGCCCGGCCAGTGGGGACCAGGAAAAATACAGACCAGAGAACGATGGGAAATGCCGCCAAAACGTCGGCGATGGCATCGATCTGGTGAAAGTTATGCCGAGCAATGGTGGTGTTGATTTGCAACGGCAGATCACAGGCAGCGGCATCGGCAATGATTTCCAGCGTCCGCTGAAAACTTCCCGGAACCCGCCGGAATCCATCATGCGTGGCGGCATCAGCTGCGTCCAGGCTTACTGCGAGGCGATGCAGACCGGCTTTTTTCAGGCGGTGAATGGAGTCGGTGGTAACGAGTTTTGTGGCTGATGGCGTCATGGCGGTCTTCAGGCCCGACGCCACGGCGTGATGAACAATCTGAAATATATCTCGCCGCTTGATCGGATCGCCGCCGGTAAGCACCAAAAGCGGAGGCTTGGGAAATTCGGCCAGGTTATTAATGAGCGATAAAGACTTCGCGGAATCCAATTCCATGGGGTGGCTGTGCGGCTGGGCTTCGGCACGGCAGTGGCGGCACAGCAGATTGCAGGCGCGAGTCACTTCATAAAAAGTCACCAGGGGTGAATGGGGGAAATCCTGTGCGGTATAATCTGGTCGGGCGGTTGAGGCACCGGCCCACATCTGAATCGTGTCTTTGCTTACCATAATGCAAGCTCCTTATCTTGACGAATATCACTGTTTGGTTACAATATTGATATTCGTATCCAATTATGATATTTTAACAGGAGTTACGCATGATTGCCATGACTGAAAACGAAATCTTCAACCTCCTGGACCGCAGCCTCATTGGCCGACTGGCCATGGCCGATATTCAGGGCCGTCCCTACGCGATTCCGTTGCCTTTCTGCCGGATTGAAAATACGATCTATCTCCGCGTTCCGATGACTGGTCGCAAGGGCGATATTCTCCGTGCCAACAATCAGGTCTGTTTCGAGATTGATGTGTTCACTGACCAGCTCGACGATTACGCCTCCATCCTGGTGGAGGGGCGGCTGGTGGCAGTGGACGATCTCGCTGAAAAGGCGCGTGTCCGGATCATCAATGACGGCAAGTACGACAGCCTGCGTCATGCATGGCGCCCCGGCCATGGCCGTCGCACCGCCCTGGAGGATGTGCCGACCAGAAAAATTATTCCCAGCAGTATCAGCGGTAGAAAGATGACCCCGCGTGAAGTCCCGGGTGTTGCTGCGATGATGGAACCATGCGCCGAATCGGCGAAATAATGAACGCAGCTTGGCAGCCATGAGAGGGATCCTTTGATACAGCATTGCGGTGCTATCGGGCCATCTTTATAATCCGATGAAAGCAGCACCTCATGAGCATCGGCCAGACTTCATCTGGATTGATCGATGCGCACCTGCGAAATAAATTATGACTCCACCTTAGCATAAAAGCCATTATGCCGATGAATTGCCTCCCTACGGCTGGCCGCCGAAGAGTAATCTTCGGCGGCCAGGCCGTATCGTTGGGGGAGAGAGAGAGAGCAAGTTCATCAGTGGGCACTGGCACTTTGCAAAAAGGCCAATACTTTTTTAGCCTGCGTGCCGGTAAGTCCGGCGCGGAGCCGCATGTATTGGACGATAATGCCCCACTGCGCGG
>JAJYGE010000289.1 GCA_021785155.1 Planctomycetota bacterium | reverse complement strand
ATTGGCCGGATAAGGCGGGCGCGGACGCGGCACGCCACGCTTGCCTTCCACACTGGCGATTAATGCTGTTTCCTCGCCGCATACAAATGCACCGGCGCCGAGTCGCAATTCAACATTAAAGCTGAACTTGGTTCCAAAAATATTATGGCCGATCAATTCATGCCGCCGGGCCAGATTGATGGCTTTGGTCAGGCGTTTGACCGCCAGAGGATACTCCGCCCGGACATAAATAACGCCGTTTTCAGCACCCACCGCATACGCGGCAATAGCCATTCCTTCCAGCACCCGATGCGGATCACCTTCCATGACGCTGCGGTCCATGAACGCGCCCGGATCGCCTTCATCACCATTACAGATTACATATTTTGTGCTGCCACCCGCTTTGGAAACCGTGGCCCATTTGAGTCCGGTTGGAAAGCCCGCACCGCCGCGTCCACGCAGGCCGGAATCAGAAATTTCCTGTATGACCTGTTGTGGAGTCATGGTAGTAAGAACTTTCAGCAACGCCTGATAGGCACCATGGGCGATGCAATCGATCAGACTTTCCGGATCAACGTTTCCGGAATTTTCCCGCACGACCAGCTTTTGTCGGGTGAAGAACGGCTGCTGCAGATCACAAAGCAACTCTGCGACGGGCTGTGTTGAAAGCCCTTCCACAATGGCCGAGGCATTTTCCGGCCTGGCAAATTGATACATCGCCGCATCCGCTTTCACCAGCGGCCCGTTACAGCATAGCCCCATGCAGCCAACCCCTTTGACGTGGACTTTATCCGTCATGCCCCGGCTTTTGACTTCATCGCCGAGAGTTTTCAACAGCGTATCGCTTTGCAGGCTCATACATCCTGATTCCGTGCAGACACGGATTTCATGCTTGAACGCGGCTGAATCCGCGCGGGCCTTTTCCATCATGCTTACTAATTCTTCGGGTTTCATGATTACTGCTTCCTTTCCAAAGTTTCATCCAAGGCCGTCAGAAGTTCCGCCGGAGAACGTTTTCCAAGAACTTTTCCGTCAACGACAGCGGTCGGGGCCAGGCCGCACGCGCCAATACACCGCGCCACCAGCAGAGAAAGCTGGCCATCTTTGGTGGTTTGTCCTTCCGCAATGGCATAATGCTGTTGCACCTCATCGAGGAGTTGCCGGCCGCCTTTGATGTAACAGGCTGTTCCCATACACACGACGCAAACATGTTTTCCCTGCGGTTTAAGCGTGAAAAAATGATAAAATGTCGCTACTCCGTATACTTTGGACAGTGGTACTTTTAGTGCAGCGGCCACCCAGCGCATGGATGGAATATCAAGAAAGCCGAACGTTTGCTGCACGCTGTGCAGGCTTTCAATCAGAGCGTCGGGTTGAAAATCATTGCGCCGCATGGTGGTCTCAATAATTTTCCACCGTTTGTCCTCCGTGGGAGGCTTGGGTACAACCGTGGTAACTGGCATGGTAAGAACTCCTTTTAAGCTGCGACATACCGCCTGACATCAGCAGATGCGCGGCAACTGTTCTCCATAAGGCTTCTGCAGCACTCTCCATCCGCCGATGGAGGTATGCAGGGTACAAACCGCATCTTTTTCAGAGGTGACAGAGCCGATGATTTGCGCCTCCCGCCCCAAGGGATGCTGTCGCATGGCGTGGAGTGCTGCCGGGGCCTGTCCGGGCCGCACCACCACAACGACTTTTCCTTCATTGGCAATGTCCAGCGGGTCCAGGCCCAGCATGTCCGCGGCGTGTTTGGCTTCGGGCCGAATCGGAATATGCGTTTCCTCCAGGTTTATCCGCCAGCCGGTGCGTGCGGCCAGATCAGCGGTAAGGCCCGCCAGGCCACCCCGCGTCGGATCCCGCATAAAGACCACTTCCGGAATGGCGCGGCGCAATTGCTCAATTAGGCCATTGAGCGGGGCCACATCGCTGCGCAACACACTTTCCACCTCGGGCATTTCACGTGCCAGCATCACCGTCAGGCCATGCTCGCCAATCGGGCCGTTGATAATCAGCACATCTCCGGGCTTTATATGATCCGGATGCGGCAGTGGATGCCCCATTAATTCGCCAATTCCAGCGGTTGTCAGGTAGATTCCGTCCGCCTGCCCGTGTCCCACCACTTTGGTATCACCGGTAATGATTCTTACACCCGCTTCGCTGGCGGTTGCCGCGACCGAATCCAGCACGCGCTCAAGCACTTTGCGATCCAGTCCTTCCGCTAAAATCATCGATAGCGCCAAAGCTCGCGGATGCGCGCCGCATACCGCTAAATCATTGACTGTTCCACACACCGCCAGGCGGCCAATATCGCCACCGGGAAAAAACAGCGGTTGAACAACGTAGCTGTCAATGGTCAAGGCGAGCTTGCCGCCGGGAATAATGCCGGAGTCCAGAAGCTGGGATAATGCCGGATTGGCGAGTCGCGGCATGACAATTTGGCTAAGCAATGCATCGGTTAGTTGTCCGCCACCGCCATGCGCCAGGGCGACGTGCGTAAATCGCGCGGGCATGGCGTGAGGCTGCATCGCAACATCATTGATGGATTGTTTATTCATGACTGAACCTCCAGCAATTCATCCGAGTGTGAACGCGGATTTTTCAGTTGTTTGCTTGGACCATACTTAAACCATGCCGAGCAGGTACCTTCGGAACTGACCATGCACGGGCCGATCGGTGAAATGGGTGTACAGGCGCGTGCAAAGAGCTTGCATTGCACCGGAAGTGCCGCACCACTGATAACCTTGCCACACATACATCCTGCCGGTTCGCGCTCTTGTGGTTCTGGCAGATTGAATCGTCGAGCCGCATCAAAGCGCTGATATTCGCGCCGCAGTACCAAGCCGCTATCAGGTATGGTGCCCATACCACGCCAGCGGGCGTCACCTGGTTCAAAAATCTGATCAAGGAGTGCCAATGCCCAGCGATTTCCCTTGGCGTGCACCGCTTCAGTGTATTGATTCACCAGTGCGGTTTTATTATTTACAACCAACTCGGTCAGGCAGACTAGGGCCGAAATTAATTGCGGTGGTTCAAAACCACCGACCACACATGACACGTCGAATTCATCAACAATGCTCTGATATACCTCCGAGCCGATAATCACCGACACATGGCCCGGACAGAGAAAGCCCTTGATTCTGGGAATTTCTCCATCGGTCAGAAGTGCCCGCATTGCGGGAATGATACGTTTATGGCTGGCCAATACGCTGAAATTCTTCACGTTAAGCCGCTGGGCTTCACAAATGGCCGCCGCCGTAGCCGGCGCGGTGGTTTCAAATCCCACCGCGGCAAAGACCACCTCGCGATCTGGTTGCTTACGCGCCAGTTTAACGGCGTCCATACTGCTGTAAACAACTTCAATTCGGCTGCCGTGTGCTCGGGCATGTTCGAGGTTTCCCTTCCGGCCCGGAACTCGCAGCATGTCCCCGTATGTGCATAGAATAACATCCCGCCGCGAACCCAGATCAATGAGCCTGTCAATATCTCCCTGGGACGTCACACATACCGGACAGCCCGGTCCGCTGATCAGTCGCACATTCGGCGGCATAACACTTGGCAGGCCGCAACGAAAAGCGCTGGTGGTGTGCGTGCCGCATACTTCCATGAACGCCACATCGTGCGCAATTGCTTTTGCCGCAATCCGCAGACGCTGCAAAAGACTGTCGGTGCAAGTACGTGTCAGACTCATGACATGCCTCCCCGCGCCGGCTGCGCCGTCGTGGTGTTTTGCTGTGCATCGTGCTGATCCGCGCTGTTGCAGGCCGTGCGTTCGACTTCTTCTATAAGGGTCCAGGTTTCGCGGGCCTCCTCGGAATTAAGCCGTTCAATGGCGAATCCGGCATGAATTAAGATCCAGTCGCCGTTTTGGGCGTCGGGGGTCATCATCGTATTAACCGGCAGGCGGTTGCCGTGCAGATCCACAATGCCCTGCTGCCCATCCTGCTGGATAAGTTTTGCCGGTACTGCTAAACACATGTTACAGACTCCGTTGCGCACATTTGTGAATCGCCAAATTCATTTGTCCATCGGGTTGCGGCAACCAGCGCCTGTCCCAAGGCCAGTCCGCCGTCGTTGGGCGGTACAACGCGATGACGCAAAACTCTCAGGTTGCGACGTTCAAGCCGATGCGTCAGGTCGTTGGCGAAAAGTTGATTGGCAAATACACCGCCCGATAATGCGACCGT
>JAJYGE010000084.1 GCA_021785155.1 Planctomycetota bacterium | reverse complement strand
GCACCGCCATTCTATGCCGGTCGTATTTAATTTAGCCGCCGGATACATGGTCACGGGACACTTTCATCGCGCGTTGCATTATTATGGCTGGTATTTACTGCACGATCCAGGCTCGGTGGACGCATGGACAAACGCAGCGAACTGTCTTGTAGCGTTGCGGGCGTATACTCCGGCGGCCCGTGATCTGGCAATGGCTTTGAAGATCAAGCCGGATTTTGCGGCCGGGTGGATGGAACTGGCGCATGTGAGTTATCTGGCGGGACATTTGAAGTATGCGGAAAAATTTTATCGCCATGCGATTCGCCTTGATCCGTCGATGGCCAAGGTAAAACTTGCCATATCGGCGAAAATGCTCCCACAAATAGCGCCGAATCAAGCGATTGTGCAACCCGTTCGGCGTTCCGCGACAACAAGGTAAGCGCGAGGGGCGGGGTTAATGGTGAACAACGCATTGGCTGCATACGTATAAGGAAGTATTACACGGTTGCAAACGTGGTGTAATACATTGTATAATCCACACATCAGGGCGTATCGGGGCGTGCGTGCCAGACGTTTGCAAGGAATATAAAATGCGCAAAAACCAACAATCGGGCAAAATGCCGAAAGATCAGGTCATGGCGTTTAAGGTGGACGCGAAACTCGCGGAGCTTTTGGCGAGTGTGAAAAACAAAAGCGAATTGATTCGCGATGCCGTCTATGCGTACCTTGGGCATTTGTGTCCGTTGTGTGAAGGCAAAGGCACCATTCCAGCCAATCGCAGTCATGAAATTGAACTGCTGCTTAAGCAGCTTGAATTTGCAACCTGCGGCGGCTGCCATACGGCGCTGCCGGTGATGCCGCGCTTGCGTAAGCTGGTAAAAACGATGCCCAAGCCGGATCAGCTTCGGCTGACGGAATTTGAAAAGACCGGCGAATTATTATGTGCTGATTGCTTTGAAAAAGCCGATCAATGCGATACGTGCGGGCAGCATGTGCCGCACGGAAAGCTATCCTCGCATTTGGCACGGCGTCATGCGGCGGCGAAGGCTTAGGGGCTGGAAGTTTCCGGCGGAACGTGTCCGCTGGAGAGATGTCGGTGGTAAATAAGGTGCTTTGGCAGGGTGGAACCATGTCCGGGTTGATCTTGGCGAATGTCAATTTGTGGAATCCCAGTGGCATGGGGATGACGGTAGCGGCCATTTTGGCGACAGCTTTTCTGCTGGGCATGGTGCATGGCATTACACCTGATGAGCATACCTGGCCGATCACGTTCAGCTATAGCGTTGGCAGCTACAGTTGGAAAGGCGGCATGCGGGCGGGATTGCTTTTTTCTCTGGCATTTACGGTTCAACGGTCGATTGCCTCGGAATTGGCTTACTTGTTTGTTAAGCCCGTCATGGCGTTTATCGGAGCCGACTGGTTCAATTATTCGGTATATGTCATTGTGGGAACCGTGATGGCGGGTTCGGGAATATATATTTTGCGGCGTGGCAAAATCTGGCACCTGCTGCACACGCACAACATGCTGCATTCGGAAGGCTCGGCGGATCCACAGGCAGCTCCCTGGTGGATGCCGCTGGTACATGGATTTATCGCCGGTTGGGGGACAGGAGCATTTGCCATTCTGGTGTACACGGCCCTGGCTCCGCACATGCCCAATGTGTGGGTTGGATTTGTTCCGGGGATGTTTTTTGGATTAGGCACGATGGTGATGCAGGTACTCGTGGGAGGCTTGTTCGGCCAATGGATGGCCAAACGCAAATTCAGCGAAAATGCCCGGGTGATGATCGCGCGATTAATGTCCGGACGGGTCTTAACATGGGGCGGATTTGGCTTTGCCGTGGTGGGTGTAACGGGTTTGCTTTTTCCGGTCATCGGCCATCTGCAGATTAACACCGGCATAAAAGTGCATAATCTGGCCCATTTGGGCCTGGGATTTTTCCTTGCGGTGGTGATGCTTTTTGGCGTGGCGGCGGTGGCTTTCTTCAAATCAATCCATGATGTCACGGCCATGGGAGTCAATGTTCCCCCGCCAGGTACTGCCGCCGATCATGCTTCCTGTGCGCATCATCATCATGAATCCAAGGGAAAACCTGCCTCCGGCAGCTCGTTGCCATAATGTCGAACAGGATAAACATGTGTCCTTGTTGAATTCATTGCTCTGTAGTAACCTATATGGCGCTGAAACTGTATTGTCGCATGGAGCGGCGTGCAAGTCAGCCTGGACCGGTCAGGAAGTGGTTGCCGCTGGCGCTAATATGACGGGTTTCCGGAATTTCCAGCCGTGCGCAACCATCCTGCGGGAGTTTTTCCATGCGAACCGACGCTAAAGTCGCTCTGGTCGCGGTACTGATCATCGTTGTACTGGTTATCATTTACTTTGCATTCCATAACTCATCGAGCCAGACCGAGGAGAATAACGCTCTGCCCAGTGCTCAGCCGGCATTGGTGGAGTCGCCGAATCTTCCGGGATCCAGCCCCGTGCCTCCGGCTATGACCCAACCGAGTCAACCTCAGCCGGGATTGATCTCGCTGCCCGCAACCACCGCAACTTCCATGCCCGCGACAATGCCGAGTCTGGCCAATCAGACTGCAACGTCTATGCCGGCACCAGCGATTGATCAAACAACCGCTACTTCGCCCACGGCTGGTCCAACCAGCCCGACCGGTGCCTCGACGGATAATTCCAATGCGACCTTATCGCTTAATACTCCCACGGCGGATACAGATAATTCTAATTTAAGCGCCGGCAATACCGGTAACACAGGCTCCAGCGGCACCGCTGGAAATAGCAACGCCAATGCAACGCTGAATTTTCCCCCGGTGAATTCCGGCTCCACCGGGTCATCATCCGGTGTAACGTTGCGATCTCGGCGTCATCGCCAACGGAGTCGGACCCTTACGCTTTCGGCCCCGCACAGCGGCATATACATTGTTCGCAAGGGTGATACACTCGCTACAATTTCCCGCCGTATCTACGGCAGTGAACGCATGATTCATGCACTGGAACGGGCTAATCCCGGCCTTGATCCGCGACGCATGCGTATTGGCCAGAAGATTCGCCTCCCGCGCCATGGCCGCGCGGCGGTGGCCCGCAAATTTCGTAGTGTACGGCGTCACACCCTTGCGTCCTCGGCGCACGGCGGACGTACATATGTTGTTCGTGCCGGCGAAGATTTATCCGGTATTGCCCGGAAGTTTTATCATAACCCGGCGCTGTGGAAGAGAATTTACGATGCCAACCGCCGGATCATCGGATCCAGTCCTAATAAGCTTCGTGCCGGCGAGCGAATCGTGATTCCGGCAAGGTAACATGGCTTGCTTGCGAGCCTTATTATCATGGTGCGTCTCGATAATAATCGGAAGGGCATGCTATGTTGGATTTAAATCAGCTGTATCAGCGGGATTGCATTGAAGGCCTTTCTGAAATAGCTGAGGGAAGTATTGATCTGGTATTCGCGGATCCACCGTTTAACATCGGCTATAAATACGACGTATATGAAGATAAGCGGGCCGCCGAAGATTATCTGGCCTGGACGCGGCAATGGGGTGCCGGTGTTGTGCGGGCGCTGAAACCCGATGGCACTTTCTGGCTGGCAATCGGAGATGATTTCGCTGCGGAACTCAAACTTATTTTTCAGCGGGAACTGGGTTTGACCTGCCGCAGTTGGGTGCTTTGGTATTACACGTTTGGCGTGCAGTGCAAATTTAAATTTGCCCGCAGTCACACGCACCTTTTTCACTTCGTCAAAAATCCTGAGCAGTTTACGTTTAACATTCCGCAAATCCGTGTGCCTTCCGCGCGAACACTGGTTTATGCCGACCGGCGGGCCAACCCGGAAGGGCGTCTGCCGGACGACACTTGGATATTGCGGCCGCAGGATATTCCTGACAGCTTTCAGCCCAATGAAGATATCTGGTATGTTCCGCGCGTGTGCGGAACATTTAAAGAACGTGCCGGCTGGCACGGCTGTCAAATGCCCGAGCAGTTGCTGGGCCGCGTGATAAAGGCATCCTCAAATGAAGGCGAAATCGTGATGGATCCCTTTGGTGGCAGCGGATCAACCTTGGTGACGGCAAAAAAACTGGGGCGAAAATATATCGGCTTTGAGTTATCTCCCGAATATGCCGCGCGAATTCAAGCCCGGTTGGAGGAAACCCGTGTTGGTGAGCCTTTATCCGGTTAGA
>JAJYGE010000437.1 GCA_021785155.1 Planctomycetota bacterium | reverse complement strand
GATCCGCAGTGTGGTTCCACTGGGCACCCTGCTGGCCAACGGCATCGGTGATACCATTCGTATCAGTTATGCCAATGATCCGATTTATGAAGTTCAGGATGGCCTGGAATTGCTTTATGTGCTGGGGCTGCGGCAGCGCAAGGGCGCGGAACTTATCGCGTGCCCCACCTGCGGGCGAATTCAGGTGGATCTGTTCACGCTGGTGCAGCATGTCAACCGCAAGCTCAAGGAAGAAATTACTGTGCCGATTAAGGTTGCGGTAATGGGTTGCGTGGTCAACGGACCAGGTGAATGCGAAGGGGCGGATGTGGCCATTTTTGCCGGTGATAAGCGCGGCATCATTTATGTGCAGGGTGAAAAAGTAGCCAATGTTCCGGAAGAAAATATTCTCGATGCGCTGCTGGAAGAGTGCAAAAAATTCCAGGCCAGAGTATTACGCGGCGAAGCCAAACTGGGTGAAAAGGTGGTCGATATTCTACCCCCGGATCCCATTGGTGAACTGGGTTCCGGCTACGCGAAAATGGCGGCGGCCAGGGCCGATGGCGGAACCGCGTTGCCGGTATTAAATCAGTAATGCCGTCCGTGGCCGCAACGCAACACGGGACCATGTTTTCAAGATTCAGATTTCAGAATGGGTTCGGCACGGCAGTTGAAAACTGAATCCCTGCCACAATCTGACGGATAAATTCAATGTTTGATCAACTTTCAGAAAAGTTTTCCAATCTGTTTCGGAATCTCTCCGGACGCGGACGCATCAGTGAAAGCAATGTCCGCCAATCCATGGAGGAAGTGCGCAATGCCCTGTTGGAAGCCGATGTCCATTACGATGTGGTACAGGATTTCACCCATCGGGTAATGCAAAAGGCCGTGGGTGCCGAAGTGCTGGCTTCGGTGGAACCGGGCCAGCAGATGGTCAAAATTGTATTTGATGAACTGGTCGCGTTAATGGGACCGGTGGATACGCGCATGTTGTTTGTTGATCCACCGCCGACCATCATCATGATGTGCGGCCTGCAGGGGTCGGGCAAAACCACCACCTGCGGCAAACTGGGTCTTTACCTGAAAGCCCAGGGCAAGAACCCATTGCTGGTGGCCGCCGATACCCAGCGTCCCGCCGCCATTGATCAGTTGGCCACTCTGGGCCAGCAGACCGATATTCCGGTGTATCGTGAAGATGGCAACCCCAATCCCGTGGCAATTTGCCGCCGCTCCATTGATTTCGCCCGCCAGAATGGCCGCGATGTGGTGATTCTGGATACCGCGGGCCGGCTGCATATTGATGAAGACCTCATGCAGCAGTTGCAGCAGATAGGTCAGACCGTCAAACCCCATCAGGTATTTCTGGTAGTCGACGCCATGGTCGGTCAGGACGCGGTCAATTCCGCCAAGGCCTTTAATGAAAAGCTGGAACTTGATGGCATCATACTCACGAAATTTGATTCCGATACGCGCGGCGGTGCGGCCATATCCGTTAAGGCCATTACCGGCAAGCCGATTAAATTTCTTGGCGTAGGGGAAAAACTCCAGGCCCTGGAAGAATTTCATCCTGACCGTATTGCCCAGCGCATCCTTGGCATGGGTGATATTCTAACGTTGGTTGAAAAGGCTCAGCAGCATGTTGATGAAGCCAAAGCCGCGGAGATGCAGGAGAAGCTGGCCAAGGACACGCTGACATTGGACGACTTTCTGGATCAGATGCGTTCGATCCGGAAAATGGGGCCGCTGAAACAACTTCTGGGAATGCTGCCGGGCATCGGATCCGCTCTGAAAGATGTTCAGTTGCCCGAAGATGAACTCAACCGCGTGGAGGCGATTATCCAGAGCATGACGATAAAAGAACGGGAAATTCCGGATCATGTCGATGCCTCCCGGCGGCGACGCATCGCCAAAGGCTCCGGGACACTGCCGGATGAAGTTTCCCGTCTGATTCGCAGTTTTTCCCAGGCGCGGGACATGTTCAAGAAAATGAACAACATGTCCTTGAAAGGCCGGTATAAAGCCATGCAGGATCTGCAAAATATCAGCCCCGGAGCGCTGGTGTCAGGAAATATGGGCAGTGTGGTGCGGCAACTTCCGTCGCGCCTGTCACCGGAGCAGAAGCGCCGCGCCCGTGAAAAACGCCGCCGTGGAAAATAATCCAAATGGAGATGCCATGCCAGCGGGCTTGAAATCATTAGCGGGAAAATTCATCGTATTTGACGGTTTGGATGGATGTGGAAAAACCACCCAGATGGACCGCCTGGAAAATAAGCTCCGCAAACTTCACATACCGGCGGTGCGCGTGCGCGAGCCGGGCAGCACACCGGTGGGTGAACATATTCGAGAGTTGCTGTTGACCAGCCGGGGTGAAGGCCTGCATATCCGGGCGGAAATGCTGCTTTATATGGCCAGCAGAGCGCAGTTGGTATATGGGGAAATTAAACCGGCGCTGGGTAAGGGCATAACGGTTCTGGCGGATCGGTACACCAGCAGCACATTGGCGTATCAGGGGACCGCGGGCGGAATTCCGGAACAGGATATTTTGGATGTAGCGCGTGCGGCCACCGAAAACCTCTGGCCGGATCTGACGATTATTCTCGATGTACCGCTGGACGTTGCGCTCAAACGCATTCAACCGACTAAAAAAGGTGCGGCCATCCAGCCGGGATTATTTCAGGATCGCATTGAAAATCGGGTAGCGGCATTCCACCAGAAAGTCGGAGAAGGATTTCGGCAACAGGCCAACTTGTTTCCTGACCGCTATCGCCTCATTAGCGCCCAGGGAACCCGGGAAGAAATTGAGCAGGCCATCGATCAGGCATTGACGGAACATTTTTCCGTTTAACACCGGCGCGCGTGCGTCTGGAACTTGCGGAGGTAAAGTCATGATTCAAGCCTCATCGCTAGATTCCTTCTCCGCCAAAGTGCGCATTGATCTGCATGTTGCCAGCCGATGCCTGCCCGTGGCGCAGGCTGGGGGTGGGCAATTGATTTTCGATACCCCCGTTACGCTCTCCGAATCCGAGCGAACCGGTGAGATCGTTGTAACCATCGATGAAACACCTCAACGTTGGCAAGTGAAACTTCACCCCTGCCCGCAGCCGTCCCGCATCATGTCCGCGGAATTTGAGCCAATGAATTAAATTGGCGATCCGAATGGCGACCTTTCCCAATTGATCGTTGTGTTGGCACGCGCGTGTAATTTTCCAGGGACAATGTGCTTGGTTAATACCATTGGGGTGGGCGTCTCGCGTGGTTCCCGCGACTCAATTGCACAAGGTTGGGTAACTGGCTTTTTGCTAATACCGCGTTTCCGATATTAAATCTGGCGGTCGCGGCTTGTGCCAAGTCGTTGGACCACCGTTTGGGCGGAAATGCCACGACAACTCTTTTGCCGGGAAAATTGTTGCCCACTATTTTCACCGGAGGGACCAAATCGCTGTCCGCTGAAATCAATAATGCAGTGTCAAATGTGTTTTGGTGGGCGTCAATAAGCAGGTGGGTTGCAATATTAACATCCGTCATCTTCTCCTCAAATGTGTGGATTAAGCCGCCACAGCGGATGCATTTGAGCTTGGATTTGGCTAAAAATTTACCTTCGATAATTTCCAAGCCTGGCAGCGATGCGAGGGCGTCGAGATACACGCCCTGACGCAGCCTGCTCGCCTCACGAGATGCCCGAGAGGTGGGGGAATCGGCGGGATGCGCACCACTTACACGCGATGTGAAATATTTAACGGCAATTAGTTCTTGGTACGGTTTCAATAGGTTCGTAGACAGAGCTACCACATCCAGCCAATAGTATCGCCGTAGCCCGGCCTCGCGCAACCCAAAATAGAGATTAAATCCGTCAATATATGCGACCACCCGGATTTTCATTGCCGCTCCAGTAAGCTTCCCTCCGCGAAATAGCGCGGGAAAAATGTGCATTTGACACGATTTCGCTCATCGCGTAAACTATAAGACTATAAGTAATCGTTAACCCCCCCGGAGATAGCATCTCCGGGCCGACGCCATCCGGAAGGATGGCGTTTCTTTTTCAATGGGGCCACGGCGGCTGCGAAAAATCGCAGCCGCCGTGGAAAATGCCCTTGCGAGCATGGAGTAACCGCCCAAGATAATGCTTCAATGGGGCCGCTTCGGCATGCCGAAACGGAACATGGGCGATAATATCAACTTTCATCCGCGAACATAATATTGCCTAGTGCC
>JAJYGE010000346.1 GCA_021785155.1 Planctomycetota bacterium | reverse complement strand
CGTATTTCTGCCGTCCCCCTGGGCAACAATTCGTCAGAATATTGCCGGCCTCTTAACGTCCATCCCTCCGGGTTATTTTCATGCCCCGATGTGTCGGGAACACCGGACCTGAATGCGGATAACAGAACTCTGCGACCTCCGGGCCCTGTGGTTGGGGGCGTGACACTTTACGCAGGTAGGCTTTCCGATGCGAAGGTCCACCACCGACCCGGCGCGCCGGGACTCTCGTGCTCAACTCTCTACTATTCTCTGCTCTGCGGCCGCCGCCGCAACAGACGCCCGAAAATATTATCACACCCCAGTGATCATGTAGAGATTTTGCGGAGTGCAAAAAAAATAATATTCATTAGAATACCACGCAGGCGGCAACGTTCCGCCGCGTGACGCAATTTGTGATGGAATCGCGGATGGCACCGTGTTAAGATAGATGGTTGCGGGGGAAGCGATATGCAAATGATTTGCTGTGCGGTGCGATGGATCGGATTGTCGAGTTTACCATTGTGTTTCTATGAGGTTTTAACATGCTCAAATATATAAAAGCGGCGTTGTCTGGCGCGGTGGTGGCTTGTTTGTTCGGAGCCATGGTTCATGCGCCATCCCTCGCCGCCGCCCCGGCGTTTCGTCCGCCGGCGGTGCCGCTGGTAACATTTGATCCGTATATGAGTATATGGTCAGAAAATAATCATCTGGCCAACCACCGCACACGGTATTGGGATGGCCGGATACAGAGTCTGGTCAGCCTGGTACGGGTGGATGGAACAACCTATCGGCTCATGGGCAACCAGCCCAACACCGCGCCGGCCATGCGCCAGATCAGCGTAACGGTGCGGCCAACGACGACTATATATCAGTTCTCCAACAGCAAAATCGATCTCACGCTGACGTTTATGACCCCCCGGCTGCCGGCTCACCTCAAGACCATGACTCTGCCGGTGACGTATATCACCTGGCGTGTAAAATCCGCCGATGGCCAAGTCCATCATGTGCAGCTTTATTACTCGACCAGTTCAGCCATAGCCGTTAACCATGATAATCAGAAAGTTACGTGGAGCCGCAAAACCTTCGGGCCGTTAACGGCGTTAAAGATTGGTTCAACCACGCAGCATTATTTTGATATTTCAGGCGACCCGGTGGGTCTGGACTGGGGCTATATTTACACCGCCGCCTCCAGTCGGCAAAGCACCGCGTGCATTGCCGCCAATGACCGGTGCATCAATGATTTTCTTATTAAAGGTGTGTTGCCGGCGGCGGATTCCACGCGTATGCCACGCGCAGTTAGCGCCGGTGATCCGGTGGAAGCGTTCACCTTCAATTTGGGCAGCGTTACAAACAGTGCTGTATCCCGCCATGTGATGGTGGCGTATGATGAAGTCTATGCCATAGATTACTTCGGAGAATATCAGAGGCCTTATTGGCGACACATTTTTAAGACCCCGTCGGCGATGTTCCAATGGGCGGGTAGCCACTATAAATCCCTGATGAAAAAAAGTGTCGCCTTTGATTCCAATGTCATCACCGATGCCAAGCGCATTGGCTCCTACCAGTATGCCACCATCGCCTCGATGGCCTATCGTCAGGCGCTGGCGGCCATGGGCATGGCCGCGGATGCCAATGGTATGCCCATGGTGTATACCAAAGAAGAGACCAGCAATGGAGATATCGCCACGGTGGATGTTATTTTCCCGGCTTCGCCTTTGCTGCTGACTTTTTGTCCGCAACTGGAGGCGGCCTCCATTGTGCCGGATTTAAATTCCGCCAATACCCCACGCTGGAAGTTCGCATGGTCGCCGCATGATCTGGGTACATATCCAATTTGTACGGGACATTACAACACCGGCGGAGAGAATATGATGGTGGAAGAGAGTGGCAACATGATTATCCTTGCCGCCGCGATTGCCAAGGCGGAGGGGAATGCCGACTTTGCCACCAAATACTGGCCATTACTGACTAAATGGGTGGTCTATTTGAGGAAATCCGGCTTTGACCCCGGTAAACAGTTAAGCACCAATGACTTTCTGGGTTTCATGGCCCACAATGCCAATTTATCGGTAAAAGCCATTGTGGCCATGGGAGCGTATGGCATGTTATGCCGCATGCGCGGAATGACCGCCGAGGCCAACGACTATCAGGCGCTGGCTCGCCGCTGGGCTCGCAAATGGATGAAGGTGGATAATGATGGCAATCATTACCGCATGGCCTTCAACCAGCCGGGGACGTGGAGTATGGTTTATAACATGGTCTGGGATCAGGCCTTGGGATTGCATATTTTCCCCATGTCGGTACGGCGGAAGGAAATGGCCTTCTATATGACCAAGCTCAATAAATATGGCCTGCCGGATCGCAGCACGGTAACCCAAACTAAAACCGACTTCGAAATCTGGACGGCGACTTTGGCTACAAAGCATTCACAATTTCAGGCTATCATCGACCGTATCTATAAATTCCTGGATCAAAGCCCGGCCCGGGTACCATTTGCCGATCAGTATGGCACACGCAAAGCGTGGGCGGGAATGCACGCCCGACCGGTCATCGGGGCGGCATTCATGCCCATTATGAATCAGACCCATCTGTGGCTCAAATGGGCCCATCGTGGTGCCAAATTCCCCAACAACTGGGCACCGCTGCCGCCCTTGCCTGTGTTTAAGCAGATTGTGCCCACCGCCCAGGCACATCCGATTATGTGGCATTACACCATTAAGAAACCGCCAGTGGGTTGGAATAAACCAGGATTTAATGATTCAAGTTGGAAGACCGGGCCAGCGGGATTTGGCTCAATGGATCCGGGAGTGACACCACGCACGAGTTGGTTAACTGACAATATCTGGCTGCGGCGGCACTTTACTATGCCGGCTGGACATTATCCACACTTGGTAGTGTACTGTTATCACGATCAGGGTATTCAGCTTTATATCAACGGCGTATTGGCCACCACCGTACGCGGTTACAGTACGGCCTATGTGCCGCTGCAATTAACCCCCGCCGGGAAGAAAGCGTTGCATCCGGGCATAAATCTCATGGCCGTGCATGTGCATCAAACCGTCGGCGGACAATTCTTTGATGCCGGTTTGGCGCAGTGGTATATACCAAAGAAGTAAGGGCGTTGATCATGCGAATTCGCAAATCTCTGCCAGGTACATTAATCGGGTTGGCACTAGTCGGGTTGCAGAACACTCATCATGCCACAGCCGCGCCGCAGGCGCGCATCGTTATTAATGCCATGGGACCGGGCCGGGCGGAAAATCCACTGATGTGGGGAGTGTTCATTGAGAATATTTTCAATGATATTGATGGCGGACTGTATGCGCAGATGATTCAAAATCCGGATTTTCAAAATGATGTGCCGCCGAAGGACTGCAACGTGGTGCAGGGCCGGTGGCTCATGCACAATGGGCGCATGCGGCGGCCGCCGCATTTTATGCGAATGAAAAATGGCCCTGATGTTGCATGGATCAGCGTGAATGGTCACATCCACCGGCCACCACCGGGCGGTCCGCTGTTGGCCTGGAAGTCTGTGCCATCAGCTTCGGGGGCCGTGAAGTTGACCGTTCAAAAGCGCAAGCCGCTGTCCGCGGCCCACCCGCTGAGTTTACAGGTAACGGTAAACAAGCCGGGAGGAGGCGTGGCGAATGTCGGATACTGGGGAATGCCGGTGAAACAGGGCCGCACGTATCGGCTGACTTTTTACGCCCGTTCGCCCCGTGCGGCCAGTGTGCAACTTCAGGCTGGTTTGGCCAATGTGAACGGCACCAAACATCTGGCGCGTGCGGAAATAATCATTTCCGGTGCCGCCTGGAGGCGTTATACGTGCTCCCTCCGGGCCACCGGCTCAACGTATCATGGTGCGATGACCCTGACAACCTCATCGCCGGCGACGTTTGACATCAATCTGGCCTTGATGTTTCCGGTGTCTCGGAAAACCGGTAAGGCACAATTTATCCGTCCCGATCTGTTGGGTTTGCTGAAGCAGTTGCATCCCGGCTTTTTAAGATTCCCCGGCGGTAATTACATTGAGGGTTACTCGCTGGATGACAGTTACAACTGGCGGCAAACAGTGGGTCCGATGATAGATCGGCCCGGACACGTCAACTACTGGGGATATCGTGACACCGATGGCTTTGGATATTTGGGTTGGCTGGAACTGGCGCAACGCATTGGCGCTACGCCGCTATATTGTACCAGTGCCGGATTGCTGCATAA
>JAJYGE010000112.1 GCA_021785155.1 Planctomycetota bacterium | reverse complement strand
AATCATAAATAATTGTGTAAACTTCCACTTGGGCAGGAGTGATACGATGAAGTAAAAAGGACTTCGCATGGTAGATTCAATTCAACTTTCCCTGGATGGGAAAACGTATCAGTACCCGGTGGTCACCGGAACCGAAAATGAACGCGGAATCGATATTACGCGCCTGCGATCAGATACGGGACTTATCACGCTGGATCCCGGCTACGGCAACACCGGCTCGTGCCAAAGTGCCATAACCTATATTGACGGAGACAAGGGAATCCTGCGCTACCGCGGTATTCCCATTGAGGAATTCGCCAGTCATCCGAATTTTATTGAAGTTGCGTGGCTGCTGATTTTTGGCCGCCTGCCGTCCGAACCGGAGTTATCACGTTTTCGTGGCCGGCTTACCGCTAATGCGCACCTGCATGAAGCCATGAAGCACACGTTTGAAGGCTTCCCCATCACCGCTCCTCCCATGGCCATTACCTCCGCGATGATTAACACACTGGGATGTTTCCATCCGGAACTTTATTCCCTGGACGATGAAGTATTACTGGAAGAGGCGGCCGCGCGGCTTATCAGCAAAATCAGAACCATCGCCGCGTTTACCTACCGGCGCGTTAATGGTTTGCCATATATTTATGCCGATCCCAAGTTGCGCTATTGCGCCAATTTTCTGCACATGATGTTCTCCATGCCCTATGAACAGCACACCGTGGATCAGGAAATTGAAGATGCCCTGAATTTAATATTTATCCTCCATGCGGATCATGAACAAAACTGCTCCACCAGCACCGTGCGCATGGTGGGCAGCAGCAAAGCCAATTTGTTTGCCAGTTGTGCCGCGGGCGTGTGTGCCCTGTGGGGACCGTTGCATGGCGGTGCCAATGTGGAAGTTCTGGATATGCTGGAAAAAATTCACGCCGGCGGCATGACCGCGGAAAAATATATTGAGCTATCCAAAAAGAAAGACAATAACATCCGCCTGATGGGATTTGGCCATCGGGTTTATAAAAATTATGATCCCCGGGCCAAAATGCTTCAAAGCGTGTGCGAACGTGTGCTGAAAAAACTGGATGTAAAAGACCCGCTTCTGGACATTGCCCGGAAGCTCGAAGAACTGGCACTCAAGGATGAATATTTTGTCGCCCGCAAATTGTACCCCAATGTCGATTTTTACAGCGGCATGATCATGCGTGCCATGGGCATTCCAACGGATATGTTCACCGTACTCTTCGCCATCGGGCGCTTGCCGGGTTGGATCGCCCATTGGAAGGAACAGCACGACGATCCGGCATCTAAAATCGCCCGGCCCCGGCAGATTTACACCGGGCCGGTGAATCGCCATTATGTTCCGCTTGATCAGCGCTAAAACCTGATCCGGGTAATATTTTCATAGGCGTGTATCGCGTATGACCAGCATTGAATTACCCATGACCCACCGCATCATCGCTCCGCCGCGTTCACCGCTGCGAATGGCAATGAATCGCTTTTTGGCCAATCGCCTGGCGGTTTTGGGACTCATCGGCCTGAGTTTTTTTATTATTGCCTGTTATGGCACATTACCGTGGACGCTGCACACATTTAATCAGCAGAATCTGCCGCAAGCACTCGATCCACCGTCCTGGCAACATTGGATGGGCACTGACACGCTGGGACGTGATTTGTTAGCGCGTTTTTTACTCGGCGGGGCAATTTCACTGCTGATCGGCGTGTTTTCCGCAATTGTCGCCGTGGGCATTGGATTAACCGTTGGCTTGGTTTCCGGCTATATGGGGGGGCGGCTTGATGCGCTGCTGATGCGCGGTGTGGATGTACTGTATGGATTGCCTTACATTTTGCTGGTGATTCTACTGCGGGTGGCACTGGTGGGGCGGATTTCACATTTTTTTACCGGCATCGGGTTGCCGCAGCCACAGGGTTTGGCGGGAATTGTGGTGCTGCTGGTTGGCATTGGCGGCGTAAGTTGGCTGACCATGGCCCGCGTCATTCGCAGCCAGACCATGAGCTTGGTTAATCAGCCTTATGTGGAAGCAGCGCGGGCCACGGGGGCCAAGCCAGCACGCATTCTGCTGCGGCATATTCTGCCCAATCTTATCGGATCGGTCGCGGTTTATGCGGCCTTGACGGTTCCCAGTGCGATTCTGGCGGAATCATTCTTGAGTTTTTTGGGTTTGGGCGTGCAGCCGCCGGTGCCGACATGGGGAAATCTCGCCGCTTCCGGGGTTCAAGCAATCAACCCGATCCACACGCAATGGTGGCTGATTACCTGGCCCTGTGTAGGTTTGACGCTGGCGCTGTTATGCTTAAATTTCCTCGGCGACGCCCTGCGCGATGCACTGGACGTGCGAACGCGATAGAATTCATGGCGTATGAATCATGCGACCGGCCCTTTCCGGCTGGCGCGGTGCAGGCAGGTGAATGAATGGACAATCGCTTTACGCTTAAAGATTTCATATTCGCTTTTTTTTTACTGCTGATTATCGGTGCGGCGGTCATGGCCATGGCCCAGTTTAATTACGTCAACCAACAGGTCATCGCCTTATCAAACCAGATTAAAACGCTCAATGAACAACAATTGGCTCAAACACAACTGCTGCAACAAATTGTCCAGCATGGTCTTCGAATCCAATCCGGTAATGGAAAAACCCCATCCGCATCGCAAAAAGATATTCGTGAAACCTTGCCCGATGGCACACGATATGTCTGCTATCCTCATCCGCCGCTGCTGCCGCACAATCCCTATTCCCGTACCAATTACGCACGGGGTGACTGGCTGGTGGAAAACCTTGGCGAACAGCCGCGCACATTGGCTCCTTTCGTGGCGCGTGATGAAGGGGCCGCCATCGTGCAAGGTTGGGTGCAGGAATCACTGCTTTCACGCGACCCCGTTACGCTCAAATGGGAACCTTGGCTGGCGCGCAGCTACCGCATTTCCCCCAATGGCCTGAAAATCACTTTTAAAATCCGCCGCCGGGCCTGTTTCAGCAATGGACAGCCTGTGACCGCCCAGGATGTGCTGTTCAGCTATAACACCATGATGAATCCCGGCGTGGATGATGCGCCGCAGCGCGTGTATCTAAATGATGTTAAATCCTGCCGCGCCATCGGCAAACGCACTGTTGTATTTACATTTAAGCAGCCATATTTCAAGTCACTGGAAGTTGTCGGCGGCATCAGCGTGCTGCCTGAGAGCGTCTATAAATTTAAAAAGGCCAGCGAATTTAATAAGCGTGGCCGACTGCTGGTCGGCAGCGGCCCATATATGTACGATAAATGGACGGGCGGAGAAATTGTCCTGGTGCGTAATCCAAGATATTGGGGGCCGCTGCCCACCTTTAACCGCATTATTTATCGCTTTATCCAAAATCCGCAGGCGGCCTTACAGGCATTTCTTGCCGGGCAGATTGATACTGATTCCCCACAACCGTCGCAGTGGATTAAATACATCAAGCAACCGGGATTTTCCAAAACCCACCACTGCTACAAATTCCTCACTCCGGCGGCGGGTTATGAATTTGTCTGTTGGAATCTCAAAAAGCCGGAATTTAAGGATCGCCTCACCCGTACCGCTTTGTGCATGCTGGTGGATCGCAATGCGATTATCAAAACCTTTTTGCATGGCCTGGCCCAGCCGATGACCGGTCCATTTAATCCTCTTTCCCCGCAGAATGATCCAAACATTAAATCCATCCCCTATGACCCGGCGAAGGCCAAGGTACTCTTGCGACGGGCCGGATGGAAAATGGGATCGGATGGCATACTGCAACGGGATGGCACACCCTTTAAATTTCAGATATTGCTGCCCTCGCGCAATCCACTGATTCAAAATATCTGCGTGTATATGAAGCAGCAATTTGCCAAAGCCGGCATTGATATGAACGTGCAGCCGCTGGAATTTTCGGTCATGATTGAAAAAATTGATAATCGCCAGTTTTCCGCCTTTTTTCTTGGTTGGAGCGGCGGCATTGAAAGCGATCCATATCAGATTTGGGATTCCGCCTGCTATGCGGATAAAGGCAGCAACGCCGGGGATTTTGATAATGCTCAAGCCGACAAGTTGATCTCCGAAGGCCGCCGTGAAATGAATACGGCCAAACGCATGGCCATCTGGCATAAATTTCAGGCCATTGTGTACCGGCAGCAGCCGTATATGTTTTTGTTCACCTCGGAAGCGCTGATGTTTATCAACCAGCGCTTCCACAATACCGCCCCGGTCG
>JAJYGE010000501.1 GCA_021785155.1 Planctomycetota bacterium | reverse complement strand
GGGCCGTGGCCGCAGTTGGTCAACAGGCACCGGCCATCGCCGAGGCCGTTGAACTTGCGGCCAACGCCTTTCGTGCCGGCGGGCGTTTAATATATGTCGGTGCCGGTACGAGCGGACGCCTGGGTATTCTGGACGCGGCAGAATGCCCACCAACTTTTTCCTCTGATCCGGGCATGGTTGTGGGAATCATTGCCGGGGGGGCGGTGGCCATTGAGCGTTCTATTGAAAATGTGGAAGATGATTTCCGGGCCGGTGCCCAGGCGCTTCGTGATATTCAAATAAGCAATCGAGATGTGGTCATGGGAATAGCCGCTGGCGGTACGACGCCATTCGTTCACGGCGCCATCGACGCAGCCCGCACATGCGGAGCCAAGAGCATTTTTCTTTCCTGCACCCGCCGCGAACACATCCGTGCCCAGGCCGATCTATTTATTTGCATCGAAACCGGCCCGGAAGTTCTTACCGGCTCCACCCGTCTGAAAGCCGGCACCGCCACCAAGCTGGTGCTCAACACGATCAGCACATTGGCCATGACGCGCATCGGAAAAGTCTATGGCAACATTATGGTCGATATGGACTGCCTGAAAAACAGCAAACTCATAGATCGCGGAACGCGCATCATTATGCGGATAGCCGGTGTTGATCGCACCGTCGCGACGGAGTTATTGCGGCAGGCTGACGGTAAGGTCAAACGCGCCATTGTGATGCGCCTGCGTCATTGCGACGCCCCGACGGCGGACCGGCTGTTAGCCCGGTCTGCCGGTTTTCTCCGCCAGGCCATTGTCACGTCGCCCGATCATTGATCTCTTCAGGTCCCAAACATACATCCCCCGGCTATTTCGGACATCAACATACCCGTATCAGACCGTGAAAATTTCCTTCACTGACCGCCCCTTAGTCAGATCCGCCGGGTGTGGCAATACATCCGAACCAGTGTACCGGGAAACCCCATCCCCTTTTAGCCGCGTGTGCTTGCACCGCGCGGTTTGCGCGGAAATATTGCCACTCACCCGCAATGATGGTTGCGCTCTTTTTTGTCGGGATTCGTAAAACGCGGCGTCATCAGCCCACAATGCGTTGCGGTGCGAGAAGATTCCCGGTAAGAATGGGCACAGGATGTGTGACACTTGACGCGGGTAGCCTTTCCGACGCGAACGTAAGCCATCGCAATGTGGAGGCTTGTAACCGTCGGAAAGGGTGCCGTTCCCCTGCGCCCGAATTGTGCTCGCCAAGCCGCGCCATGCGTCAGGCGCACCCCCTACGCTTGCTGAAAGCAACCATTCAGGGAATAATGATTATGGAATTATGGAAATGCCGATTTTTAAGCGGTTTTACGTAATAAAATAGACTACAACAAGGCGAACCATGACCCGCAAGACAATGGGCAGGAAATCGGCTTTCACGCCAAACGGCGGACTGGGAATTCTCCCCGATCGGATCGCTGGAATCGTTTCCGATATTGTAAATCATCAAAAAATATATGATCTGCATACCCATCTGTACACTCCCCGTTTTGGCACACCGGTGATCAACAGCACCGGCAAAACCGATCCCGCCGGCCTGATGCTTTGGGGCGTGGAGGAACTGGTTACGTATCATTATCTGGTGGCGGAAGTCTTTCGTGTGGTGCCGCCTTCAAAACTACCCTATGCGGAATTCTGGCAATGGCCTAAATCCCGCCAGGCGGATCATATATGGAAATACTTATTTGTTGAAAATACTCCCATCAGCGAAGCCTGTCGCGGTGTGTTGACCACCTTAAGCAAACTCGGCCTGGACCCGAATGAAAAGCACCTGGATGCCTACCGTGGTTTTTTTGCCGAACAAAACCCCAGCCAATACATTGATAAAGTAATGCAATTAAGTAATGTCCATACCATTACCATGACCAATCCGGTTTTTGATGACAATGAACGTGACCGCTGGCTGACGGATAAAAATGTCGGCGCGGACCCCAGATTCAAAGCCGTTCTGCGGATTGACCCGCTGCTGCGAAACTTTCCGCAGGCTGCTGCCAAGCTTGCCGATTGGGGCTATCACGTTGCGCCTGATCCGACAACTCAAACCATTGATGAAGTCAAACGCTTTCTCAATCAATGGCTGGATCGGCAACAGGCTATCTATATGGCCGTCAGCCTGCCCCCGGATTTCCGTTATCCCGCCAACCAGATCGATTCTCTGGCTCTGGCTGGTCAAAAAATTTTGGAACAAGCGATTCTACCCGTGTGCGCAGAGCGTAAAATGCCCTTTGCCATGATGATCGGATCGAGTCTTCGCACGCAGCCTGCATTACGCGACGCCGGCGACACCTGCGGCCTTTCTGACGTAACCGGCGTGACCCGCCTGTGCCGCGATTTCCCCGATAACAAATTCCTGGTCACCATGCTGGCACGGGAAAACCAGCATGAACTTTGTGTAACCGCGCGCAAGTTCGGCAACCTCATGCCGTTCGGCTGCTGGTGGTTCCTGAATAATCCCAGCCTGATTACCGAAATCACGCAAATGCGATTCGAACTCCTCGGCTCCAGTTTTATTCCGCAACATTCCGATGCGCGTATTTTAGACCAATTGGTATATAAATGGGATCACAGCCGCAAAGTCATCACCAGCGTGCTGACGGACATGTATGCTCGTATCGCGGAAACGGGGCGACGCATCACACGGGAAGATATTGAACATGATGTAGAGAAACTGCTCGACGGAAATTTTAGAACCTTCCTGGTGCGGTGAATCTACAAATCTTAAAACAGGGCCGTGGTTGATTTCGGAAGGCCGCAATTTGCGGCTATGACTTTACCAAGGAGTTGGATTAACCAACAGGAACAAAACAGATGGAAGTCGCCAAATTCAGTATGGGTATTGGAGATCGCTTTGGCCGCCAGGGAAATGCGCAGTTGAAGGCGTTCGTTCTTGCCGCACAAAAAGGTGCGGAGATTATTCCCGTGTGGAATAAATCCAACCGTGAACATCTGATCGTTCACAGCGAACCGGCTGAAGTGCGGATCGAAGCGGATGCCGCGGTTAAAGCACTGGGCTGGAAACAGCCCTATCACGTTGATGCGGACCATATTGGTATTAAAACCGTGGATCGCTTCATCACCTCCAGTGATTTCTTTACCATTGATGTGGCGGATTTTATCGGCAAACCGGCCGGGGATGCCGCCATCGCCGGCCTGGTAAAAGACCTGCACAAACTCTGCGGCTCGCCGGCCATTGCCCATCTGTCTTCACCGATTAAAATTGATGAAGCCGCCATTACCCGCGTTGGCAAAAAATATCTCACCGCAGTGCAGGAAGCCCGGCGGGTATTTCAGCATATCGCCCAAGCCAAAGGCTCGGACCAGTGCATTATCGAAGTTTCCATGGATGAAACAGACAGCCCGCAAACACCTGATGAACTGCTGCTGATTCTCGCCGCCATTAGCCGCGAAGAAATCCCTATTCAGACCATCGCCCCAAAATTCACAGGCCGTTTTAATAAAGGCGTGGATTATGTGGGCAACGTGGAGCAATTTGAAAAAGAATTTAATGATGATCTGGCGGTCATTGCCTATTGTGTAAAAGAATTCGGCCTGCCGAAAAATCTGAAATTAAGCGTTCACTCCGGCAGCGATAAATTCTCCATTTATCAACCGATTCGCCAAGCTCTCAAAAAACACAATGCCGGCCTGCATATTAAAACCGCCGGAACCACCTGGCTGGAGGAAATTGCCGCTGTCGCGGAAGCCGATGAAGCGGGCCTGGCCTTGGTGCGGGAAATCTATGTGGAGGCGCTAAAACGCTTTGATGAACTCTGCGGCCCGTATGCCTCGGTCATTGACATCAAGCGCGAGCGGCTCCCGAGTGTGCAGACCATCAACCATTGCACCGGAGCGGATATCGCCGCCGCCGTGCGTCATGAGCCGCACGCACCCACGTTTAACAGTGATCTGCGACAGCTTCTGCATGTCGGCTATAAGCTGGCCTCCGAACGCAAGGATCGTTTCAACGCGCTGCTGGATAAACACGCGGCGTTTATCGGCAAACATGTCACGTATAACTTGTTCAATCGGCATATTGAAAAATTATTCTGTTGAATCGCGGCTCCAGAACACCGGGTGATAATCCGGTGGCTGACCTTCGACAATGGATGTGCTGCGGGCTTAACAAGCAAGGAACTTTATGAAAATTTTATTGACTACCACCAGCTTTCAAGACACCCCCGGCC
>JAJYGE010000017.1 GCA_021785155.1 Planctomycetota bacterium | reverse complement strand
CATCGGCCCCCATATTGAAAAACATCCACTGTTTCCCCGTCGCATCAATGTTCACTTTGTGCAGGTGCATCAGGCCGGTGAAGTCACCATGCGGACATGGGAACGCGGCAGTGGCATTACGCTGGCTTGTGGTACGGGTGCGGCGGCGGTTTGCGTGGCGGGTGTGCTGGCGGAAAAGACCAATCGTATTGTGCTGGCCAATCTTCCCGGCGGCCAACTGGCGCTGAAATGGAATCAGGCGGATGAATCGGTTTATATGACCGGCCCCGCGGCAGAAGTATTTTCCGGCCAATGGCCGGAAGATTAATGGCACATACCGATTGCTGATGGCCGCATCATGTTGTGCCGCCAGATTTGCTGGAACAATTGTATAAGACGTGTTGGCGGGCGGCGGGAAGCGTGCACACGCAGTGGCAGGCGGAGAGTCGTGTCCGGGTATGCAATGGCATATTTGCACCATAGGCTGTTGATTTGATGAAACCCAGCACATATATAATGGCATAAGGTCTTACACCGTCCGGGAACGGGGAAATTTTCCGGCATGCCGGGGGCTTGCTTTCCACCGGTGGGAGAGCCTATGCTGGTGTACAAGTACTGGTTGTTGGAAATCGACCAGTCCATGAGGAGTATAAACATGCCAATTTATGAATTCGAATGTAGAGATTGCGGCAAAACGTTTGACTATCTTGCGCCAAACATGCAGGTCCAATCGCAAAAGGCGACGTGCCCGCAGTGCCAGTCCAAAAATACCATGCGCAAGGTCTCGGTATTTGCCGTCTCCAACGCGCAGCCCGGCGGGGCACCGATGCCCGGCGGCGGCGGTGGTGGATGCTGCGGCGCGGGTGGATGCGGATCGCATAATTAATTAGACCGCGTTCGCGTCTGATGCGGAACCGTGAGCCAAGGTCGCGTTTTTGTCCTGACGGTTTTGACCATTTTTCATTGAGCCTGGAACGTTGTTTTCCACGGAGTTATTATGCCCACGAATATAAACGGCAAAAAAGTCCTCATGTTTGTTGAAAACATTTACGAGGATCTGGAACTCTGGTATCCCAAGCTCCGGCTCGAAGAAGCCGGTGCGGCGGTGGTGCTTGCAGGCCCTAAGGCGGGTGTTACCTACTTGGGAAAACATGGCTATCCGGCCATCTCTGATGCTGCGATTACGGATATCAATGGAGATGATTTTATCGGTGTAATTTGCGCGGGCGGCTTTGCCCCGGATAAATTACGCCGGGACGCTAAGGTAAAATCACTGGTATCGCATTTCGCGGGCAAAGGGCAATTGGTGGCGGCGATATGCCACGGTGGCTGGATTCCAATTTCCGCTGGCGTATACCGCGGCGTTCGCGTTACCGGATCACCGGGAATTAAAGATGATCTGGAAAATGCGGGCTGTATATGGGTTGATGCACCGGCGGTGGTGGATCGGCATTTTGTATCAAGCCGTAAACCGGATGATTTACCGGCATTCTGCAAAGGTGTATTGCAAGTGTTGATGAGATAACGTCCGATAACTTCGGGGCAAGATCGCACTACCATATCCCGAGTTGCGGGCAATACGCCAAAGAGAAAACAACCAATAAATAAGGGTGGACTTTTCTTTAAGGCTGTGGTTGCGTAAAATAGTTGTGTGTTATTTAGGAGTCTAACAAGATGGCGATTGCATTAACCGAAACAGCGGCAAAAGAAATTAAGAACATTATCAAGGACCAGGGGCTTTCTGAACAAGCCGCCCTGCGTGTTGGGGTGAAGGGTGGTGGCTGCTCCGGATTCAGCTATGTTCTGGATTTGACCGAAGATGCCGTGGAAACCGATGAAATCATGGAATCCCATGGAATAAAGGTTTTAGCGGATCGGAAAAGTTATCTGTACCTTAATGGTACGGAAATCGACTTCAAAGATGAAGTCATGGGCCGTGGATTTGTATTCAAGAATCCGAATGCTACGCATACCTGCGGTTGCGGCTCATCGTTTAGCGCGTAATCCTGGGTTCCGACTCATCAATGGTGAACCTCGCGTCAGCACGGGTCAAGCTGTCATTTGTCAAGGCGTGTGGTGAACGGCAAACTTACGAGATGCGTCGTGATGAGTCGGCGGACTTTGTACTTATTTGGGGTAGTTCTGCCTGCTGGTAGAGCGATGGTTCAGTATTTGTTTGACAATCCGCATTGAAGTACCGGCTGGGAGCATTGATACCGCCGCGCGGACTTTCGCTTATAAGGCGGTTTGGGGTTATACTGCGTAACTGGTATAGATCAGTTGTTTGGCGAAAGGATTCCGCTATGCGTCCAAATTGGACCAGCCGACTCGTTATTCGGAACATTGTATTGACGTTTGCATTGCTGCTGATTGTCAGCGGGGCATTAAGCCTTGCGGGCTGCGGTGGCATAACGAATAACCCATTTGCGAAGCGTAAGCCCCTGGTGGTAACGCCGTATCCGGCGGATTTGTCGATCATCATTGATCGCAATACGGATACCTATTTCAGCCGCCAGCATGTGCATCAGGTCATTTCCGCCCGCGACATGATGAGTCGCACGACGTACACGAACTTTGCCGATTACAAAAATCACATAGCTTCGCAGGATCACGTCGATACGCCACTGACGCGCGATCAGCTTCAGGCGATGTGGAACGAAATTACCCGACATCGGCTGCTGAACAACGCCTTTACCTGGCACTATTGGAACAGCCCCGTTGATTATTATCAACGCAATGCCATGACACTGCAGATCCGTGCGAACGGCAAAACTCAGGTCTATCACCAGTATGATCACTGGGACAACAACAAACTCGGCCTGGTGCTGCTGTGTGAATCAGTTGATCTGCCCATTGGTCAGGACGTAAAGCCGGAGATGCCGGTCCCGGCCACTATGCCGGCACCCAAGGCGGAT
This sequence comes from Planctomycetota bacterium, assembly GCA_021785155.1. Next base: position 1,324 of record JAJYGE010000017.1, on the reverse strand, counting down.
TTGGGAACGCAAAAGCCGTCGGCGAAACCGATGCCCGGTGACGCAAAAGCATCTGATAACAGCTCAATGACAATGCCGCACGCCACGCCGGCAGCCACCACGAAGTGATGCTCGCGGCATTATCGATGCTCTTGCCGCGTTGGTATAATGTGGGCGGCGAAATGCAGGAGTTACACCCATGGGTATGATGGAAGCTTTAAAACGAGCGATTGGCGGTCATCAGCCGACGATTGTAGACTATCAGGCGTGGGGCGCATTGAAGAATTCCGATGCGGATGCCAATAATCCGGATGTTCTCTCACGCGTGGGGCCGACAATCCCGGAAACCAACAATTACAAACTTCAACAGAGTTATGATTCTCTCCTGGAAACTGTGCAGGAACTGCGGGGGTTGTTGGACGGCCAAGTGCGACGACAGGAAGAATTGTTACACCGTCTAACGGCCATGCCCCATGCCGTTGAAGCTCTGCCACAAACCAGCCGAATGCAATCCCAGATGCTTGATGTGGTCACGGATCGCCTGGCGATGCACGCGCAGCAGCAGAAAAAAATTAATGAAGCGCTTTCCGGAATTGCCGTGGGGAAAGATTCCACCGAATGTATGCGACGCCTGCGCGAACAAATAGAAACCGGCAATGAAATTGACCGACAGTTGGTGGAATCGTTCAATCGTTTTTCCATGATGATTGATCGCCTGCAGGCGGCCAACAATCACGCCGTTGATTGTCTTGAACAGGTGCGGAACAGTTACGCATCCTCCACCATGCAGGTGCAGGAATGGATCGAAAAATCCAAGAGCCGCAATACCTGGATGGTCAATAGTGCATTTGTTATGGCGCTGGTTTCACTTATTACCATACTGCTGTTACTGGCGTATCACAAATAACAGCTCATGCGCCGGAACGCTTTATGCCCGGAAATTATTTTGGGCCAGGAGCTTCAACATATTGTCGGTAATGTTGACCTGCACACATTTGGGCAATCCATGATATTGCGACAAACGATACGCCGCGTCATCCTGTTGAGCCTGTGCAACGCCCGGAGTAAACGATAAACACGTCATCGCCCCCATCATCAGCACCGCACATTTGCGTCTGTTTATATTCAGTTCCATTTTCCCCAAATCACCCGACACCCGCAGCCGTTGCATCACCAGTTCTTTTTGCAATACCAGTCCACCTATCCGCCCCACCGGCGAAGTGGATGCCAAAACCGCGGGCGCGTTTAGTTCCGCCGACACCGTGGCTGCAGGTGCGGGCTCATCACTGGTAAGTAAAGCGGCCTTGGCCGCAGGTGATTTTGCCAGCCATCCGTCAGGCGGCCA
>JAJYGE010000420.1 GCA_021785155.1 Planctomycetota bacterium | reverse complement strand
ATCTGCACCGATCCCCATGCCCAGGATAAATCGAAATGCGACCAGCGCGTAGATATTCCATGCCGCGCTGCATAGAACGGCGGCGAAAAAAAAGGTGATCAGATCAATGAGGTAAATAGCCTTGCGGCCAAAGCGATCCGCGACATGGCCACCAATGAGTGCCCCCAGAAATGCGCCAGCGAGTGCGGAGGTGCCGACCCAGCGATATTGCGAAGGGCCGAGGTGCCATTGTCTGGCCAGCAGTACCAGCACCGCACCGACGATGATGGTGTCATATCCATCCAGAAATATGCCCAGACCGGCTGCCCACGCCAACTGCCGATGCAGCGGGCTCATGGGGGCGTTATCCATGCTCTCCAGCAGGCTGCTCATCAAAAGTCCTTTCGTATGACACCCATCGCCACCGCATAATCATGGTGGTGTTCACGGGGCGCTGCGATTCGCCGGAGTACCGTGATGGCAATTCGGTGCCGTGTGCTCCGGCCGCGACGACGGCACCGCATTATCGCGGCGGTGCTCACTGGTCCCCTGCATCGCTGGCGATGTAATGTGTCAGCGGCTTGTGTTGCGCCTTGGCCAGTTGCCGCAGGTAGGCCATCACCCGCAGATACGATGCTTTACCCTTCACGGCAATCCATTCCTGGCGCATCTGTTCGGGGCCGGGAACTTTCATCAGTTGCGTGGGGGTGAAATCGGAATCACCGACGGTAGCCGCCGCGCCCGGGTGTGATTTTAACCAGCGCGGCGAAAGCCAATGGCCGGTTTGGCCGGCGTTGCGTCGCTGTTGTTCACCCGGCCACAATTTGCCGGGATTATATTGCACCGGAACGCGAATGCCTTGCACTTGATACGGAGCAAAGTTGGGATGCCGGGTCCAGATGCCGGAAAGCACCTGGGCATTGGCATCCCATTGGGACATGGGCGGTACATCCGTAATGGCTTCAATGGTTCGCATCAGATTGACCTGGGAATAACGGTGGGTAATTAACACGCCGGGTTTAATCCAGGGGCTGACAATCACCGCGAAAGACCGATGAGCGTCAATATGATCAGCTCCGGATTGGGCATCATCTTCGGTGATAAAAATGGCCATGTGCTTCCATTCCGGCGTGCGGCTTAATTGCGCGACAATCTGCCCGGTAGCCAGATCATTATTGGCCACATAATACTGTGGCGTGTAATAGCCGGGGGAACGACCGGCGGTGTGATCATCCGGCAGCCAGATGTACATAAAGTGTGGCAGATTGTTTTTATGAGCGGCAATGAAGGTATGCACGACCTGTGCCCGGTCCGTATCGAGAATAAAGCGATTCCATTCCGGATACGGCTTTCCAATGTGTTGGACCATGGCCGCACTGATTTCTCCCGCCTCATTTCGTGCGACAAATTCTCCAAAGTTCATGAAGGAAACGTGATTGGTCAGAAGATCATTGAAAATAAACATCCCGCCGGGATAGGAAATCCACGGATTGGACCAATGTTTCAGTCGGCTTAAGTTGATGTCCTCGGGATATGGATTATCGCTACCGTTAAAGCCGGTATTGGCGTGATAACTCGAAGGTTGCAGGTCTTGTGTCCATCCCGGACTTGATGCTATGCCGCGGCCGGAATAATACATGGGCCAGGTGCGCTGGACGTAATCGGAATCCTCGGCGGCGGTCGTCCATTGATGCCCCTGGGCGGTGACTTCGCCATCCATATAAAAATTCACGCACAATCCAAACCGATCGGCCATGGCGTAAAGATTAGGCAGTTCGGTGCGGTTGTACATATCCAACTTCGGATCGGCCCATTGTCCGGCGCGTTTGTACGCCCCAAATTCTTCATCAAAGGTCTTATTTTCGCGCAGAATAAAGACTACATACTGAATATGGCGGCGTATAACCTTGGTGGCCATGGCATTTTGCCGCGCCAAAGTTGCCCGCTGGGCCGAAGAAAAGCCATTATTTGTCAAAGCTGATTGTGTCCATGCGGCAAGGTGTGTTGGCAGATTATCCAGTGCGATGCGTTGCACGGTGCCGGGCATGGAATCACCTACCCATTGATGGTGTAGATTGGGTGTGGATCCCAGCCCTTTGGCGGAAACCACGTACAGCGCGTGATGATAAATACATAAGTTCGTGGGGTACCAGCCCGTGGGGATTAATCCTTCCAGTTTGCCGGTGGCGGCATTAAATACGGCCACATCATCATTACCGGCATTGCCCGCGAAGAGCTTGCCATTCGCAACGGCCAGAGCATCGGGAAATGATCCCGGCGGCGCATCGGGATAAGGGCGGTCCATGGCCATGCCCACGATGGCCAGGCGGCTGGTATTGACCTCGGTAAGAATATCGGCATTGGCGCAGGCCACCCACACATCGGCGGAATTGCCCACCGCCGCCAGTGCGGTGGGATGTACACCGGGCAGCCGATTATTCGGCCCCGTCGGCGCACCGAGCCGGATAAACCCCAACGGTTTCATGGTGCGGGAATCAAGGACGCTTACGCCATTATCGCCCCAATCGCTGACCACCAGCCGATGGCCGTGATCAGCGGTAACCACTTGGAATGGCATCGCCCCGGCATTGGCGTAAACGGTATGGCCCGTTTTGATATTAATGCGCGCCACGCTGTTGCTTAACAGCCCGGTGGTAAATAAATGAATGCCGCGTGATCCCGCCGCTACGGAATCAGGATAAAAATTCCACGCATGGTGTTGGCCGAGCTGCGGATGTGAAATCATTTTACCTTGGGGCACCGGCCCGGTGCTATTGTTCGCGCGTGTTTGCCGCCCCTGGTATTGATAAGGATATTGTGTTTTTGGAAAAGCCTGAAAGATCAGCGGATATTTGCGAATTAATTTCAGTTTCCCTCGCTCCAGGCGCAATGCGATCACATTGTTGGAAACACCGCCCGCGACATAAATCATTCCATCCGGCCCGACGGCCAAGCCCTGGAAAAAGCTTTGCTTGGAAATACCGGGGATCGATTTGTTTCCGCGCGGTTGCTTTTTCAGAAAGCCCAATTGTGATTCGATGGTAAGATTTCGCGCGTTCATCACCGTCAGCGTTTGCCGAAACGCCGCTCCCGCAGCCTCTACCACCACATGCCCGCCACTGCCGACAACACCAATGGCAAAATTCGGCGTCAGGGCCATTTTGCCAACCGGGCTGATAATCCGATCGGTTGCGGTTTTATGGATAACAGGCATGGCATTTTGGGCTGAGATTCCGGATATACCGGGAACCAGTACCGCATAAGCCGCAATCATGAGCATCCAGCCACATGCAACTCCATTGTGAATAGTCGCATGAATATATTCGCCAATTGTTTCCGAATCATGCGGCGGCGCGCCGACAGGACTGGTTGAAGCATTGAGCCTCAAAACCGAGGGTGATGTGGCGTTTTCCAGTGGGTGTAATATTCGTCCGATGCGTGATTTTCTTTTCATGACAAAGATGCCTTTCAAAAAAGCCCGGCGACAGAGCAAGGGCCAGATTATTTCCCTTGCCTGAAATAATAACATAAAACCACCCCTCCAGCGGATGAGGCCACCGCTGGAGGGGGGTGAAACAGGCTTGCTCTCAAAGTTTTTCTTCGGCCTCCCGTTGGTTTTCGGTAATCGTTCACCGTGGCGCGGAAAATGCTGCCGGTGCCCGCCGCCCGGCTGCTTGGCAGGCGTATCGCGGTGGGTCTTCCGTATCAGCGTATCGGCAAAGCCGTCGGCGCGCTGTGAATTCTTACCATTAATATACCCTCGTTAAACCCGCCCCGCCGCCCACCCCTCCGGTGGCAATTCCGACCGGAGGGGTTGCGGATCTGGGGGCGAGAGAACAGTTTTGTATTCAAGCGTCAGGCCTTCCGGCGTTTTCGGCCCAGTGTCAGGAGGGCCAAACCGCCCAAGGCCACCAGCGCCAACGTGGCCGGTTCCGGGACGGCGGTATAGTTGATCGTCGCGGGATCAAAATTAACCGCGTTACCGGTTGTGGCATTAAACTCGGCAAACTGGAAGTCAAGGGCACCCGACGTGATGTCACTTGGGGTGATGATGTCGCCGAGATTCCAAGTACCACCCGGATTGTAATATCCACCGGTACCGAAGCCGGAGTACACGCCGTCAAGTGCATATGCTCCTTTTGCGTTTTTCCCGGTACCGTAGCCGGTGATATCCGTGAGATTGGCATAATTAAGTCCGCCGGTGGCGGACGTGATTTCCCAAGACCAGAATTGGGAGTTG